>JBQCFV010000636.1:0-12306 GCA_051958695.1 Chitinophaga sp.
CGCCGCCTCGATCACCAGGCCCTGCTTAGCCAGTACCGCCAGGTACTCGACAAACTGGGCGATAAACAACGCAATGTTTTCCAGTTAAGCCGCGAAGAGGGATTGTCCAACAAAGAGATCGCCGAAAAGCTGGGCATTTCCGTCCGTACAGTGGAATCGCACATACACAACAGCCTCAAAACGCTTCGCGCGGAACTGAAAGACGCTTACCCGCTGCTCCTGCTTCTTCTCATTCGCTGACTTTTTTTTCAGACCACTCAGTAGTCCGTCCGGATTCCGTGTATATATAGGAAAGTGTTTCCTGAACTATGCCCGGTGATCCCACATCTTTAGACGAACTTTTTCACAAAGTCAATACCCATACCGCCAGCGCATCGGAGCTGGTGTTATTTCTGCGCCTGCTGGAAGATCCGGCAATACAGGAGCGATGGACGCGGTTCCAGGACTGGGAGCAGGCGCCCGAACAGGCCCTGCCCGAAGGTCTGCGCGACCGGTTAGTGCTTCCGTCCTCCGCAAAGGAACCTTTCACCACGCCCCGTAAACCGCTGTACCGGAGAATTTTGCCATACGCTGCAGCAGCGGCCCTTGTTCTGCTGGTAAAATTATTCCTGCCCCGCGCGGAAGGGCCGTATCTCCTCACCGCTGTAACCGGCGACGGGGAGATCCGTACCATTCTCCTGCCGGACAGCACGAGCGTCAAGCTCAACGCGCGCTCCAACCTGCGCTACTCCGAAAATGCAGCCACCGGCGAGCGGATCGCGGAACTGGAAGGCCAGGGTTTCTTTATCGTGCGCAACGATGCCGCACGGCCATTTGTCGTAAAAAGCGGGCTGCTAAAGACGCAGGTGCTTGGTACCAGCTTCGACGTGCGTGCCTACCCAGGCGTAACGCCCATGATATCGGTGGTGAGCGGAAAGGTAAAGGTCTCTGACAATACGGGGCAATCGGTCTTGCTGTCCAAAGGGCGGCGCGCCACTTACGACGAGCACGCCGACCGTTTCAGCAGCTTTGCCGAAAACCCGGCCCACATGAGCGCCTGGCAGCAGAAGCTCATCGACATGCAGGGATTGAGCCTGCGCGAGGTCTGCTCGCTCCTCGAAACGGGGTACGGCGTTACGATCGATCTTGAGCCCGGCATTGAAAACTACGCATTATCAGGCCACCAGGCCAACACGTCGTTACAGTCGACATTAGAATCCATTTGTTTCATCTTTAATCTCAGGTTCGAACAGAAAGGAAAAACCATTTATATCCGGCAACTATAAAAAATCACATTACCACGATTCAAAACTGAACACATGATCCGTAATCTACTCTTAATGCTGCGCAGCGCCGCCAGGCACGGATGCCTGCGGATGCTGCTGCCGTTCCTGCCTGTTCTGATGGCGCTCCCCGCCGTCGCGCAGGATGCGGGCTCCGCGACTGTCAACATTTCCGTCCGGGAAGTTCCGGTCACCCGGGTTTTCACATTGATAGAAAACCAGACTCCTTTCCGCTTTGCATACGATCAGTCCCTGGTCAACCACCCAAAGCGCATCACGCTCAATGTACGGGCCGCCTCCGTTTCCAGCGTGCTCGCCGAAATCGACCGGCTGGCCGGTCTTCAGTTCAAGATCAGCGGCAACACTGTTTCCGTTACGCAGCGTGCCACCGCCACCGGCAAAGGGAACCTTAAGGAGATCACCGGTATCGTCCGGGATTCCACCGGCCAGCCCATGGTGGGCGTTACCATCCAGGTGAAAGACACCAACACCGGTACCGGCAGCGACGTTAACGGCCGCTATGTATTGCAGGTACCTGAAGGCGCGATCATATCCTTCTCCATGATCAGCTACCGGAAACAGGAAATTTTGGTGGGTAAAGCATCGAAATACGATGTAGTGATGCACGAGGCATCGTCTGCACTCGAAGAAGTCGTAATCGTAGGTTTTGGCGCCCAAAAGAAGATCGGCCTGGTAGGCGCGCAAAATACCATTTCGGCTAAAGACCTGAAACAACCCGTGTCTAACCTGACCAATTCCCTCGGCGGCCGCGTTGCCGGTATGGTAAGCGTTCAACGCAGCGGCGAGTTGGGATATAACGACGCCAATATTTACATCCGCGGGATCTCTACTTTCTCCGCCGGCCTGAGCGCGCCGCTGACGCTGGTAGACGGCGTTCCCCGCTCCATCGCCAACCTCGATCCCGAAGACATCGAAAGTTTTACGGTTCTCAAAGACGCCGCCGCTACCGCCGTGTATGGCGTTCGCGGCGCCAACGGCGTGATCATTGTAACGACAAAAGCGGGGAAAGCCAGCAGGCCGACGTACAATTTCCGTTATACGGAAGGCGTGACCCAGTTCACTACGCTGCCTTCATTCGCAGACGGCGCGCTGTATATGGAAATGTCGAACGAAGCGTTAAAGACCCGCGGCAATACGCCCATTTATTCAGATGAAGCCATCCAGGCCACCCGGGACGGATCAGATCCTTACCTCTATCCGAATGTGAACTGGTTCGACGCCATGTTCAACAAAACCGGCCGTTACCGCAACGCCAACGCCAATATCAGCGGCGGTTCCGAAAAGGCCGTGTATTATGTAGGCCTCTCGTTTACCGACGAACTCGGTATGTATAAAACGGATGAGCTGAGCAAATACAATTCCTCGATCTTCGAAAAACGTTACAACGTTACTTCCAATCTCACCCTGCAGCCGTCTCCCACTACCACGGTGAAGCTGGGCATCAACGGCTACCTGAAGAACGTGAACCTGCCGACTACCGGCGTGGGCGATCTCTTCACGGACGCTTATTTCATGACGCCCACGCAGATACCGCTGAAATATCCTGACGGAAAGATCGCGGACGTGCGTTCCGGCGGCCTCTCCAATCCCTGGGCCAGCCTCACGCAGGTAGGATATGCCAATCAGTGGAGAAGCCAGCTCAACTCCAACCTCCGCCTTACGCAACAGCTGAATTTTTTGACCAAAGGATTGTCTGTAACCGGCATGTTCGCGTTCGACGCTTACAACTATACCAGCAACCGCTATACGAAAACGCCGGATACCTGGCTGGCCATCGGCCGCGACGCGGACGGACAGCTTCAGTTCGAGCAAACGGCCATCGGCACCGAATTTCTGGGTTATACAAAGTCCAACCAGGGCGAACGGACCGTTTACTCCGAACTGGCGCTTAACTATGACCGCACTTTTGGCAAAAACCATAACGTTACCGGCATGTTGCTTTACAACAAAAGCGACAAGATCAACACTTATGCGGCCGATCTCGAAACGTCCATGCCGTACCGCGTGCAGGGCCTGGCAGGCCGTGCGACGTACGGGTACAAAAACCGTTATTTTCTCGAGGCCAACTTTGGTTATAACGGCTCCGAAAACTTCCACCCGGACAAACGTTACGGTTTCTTCCCCTCAGCAGGCCTGGGCTGGGTGATCTCGGATGAAAGTTTCTTTACGTCCCTCCGGAAATATGTGCCCTTCTTCAAGGCGCGTTTCTCTCATGGCCTGGTGGGCAACTCCAGCATCGACGGCCGCCGCTTCGCCTATCTCGCTACCGTGGCCAACCGGGGCTCTTATGGCTTCGGCAGAACGGCGCCCGACAACATCACCGGCATGGACATCGGGGAATACGCAGTGGACGTAAGCTGGGAAGAATCCAAAAAAACCAATCTCGGCTTCGATATCCGCCTGCTGCACGAAGATCTTTCCATCCAGGTAGACCTGTACCGCGAATACCGCAGCGGCATCTTCCTCCGCCGCAAATCGCTGCCCGCCTATGTAGGCATGATCAATGCGCCTTTTGCCAACGTCGGTATCATCGACAACAAAGGCATAGATGCGACTTTCACCTATAACGCCCGGTTTGGCGCGGTAAACGTCAACCTTCTCGGCAATTTCAGCTACAACCGCAACAAAGTGGTGGAGAACGACGACCCGGCCTGGAAATATCCCTGGCTCGACCGCAAAGGCCAGAAAGTAAGCCAGCGCTACGGCTACATTGCATTGGGGCTGTTCGAAAGCGACAAGGACGTGAAGAACTCTCCCCGCCAGACAGGCGACGTTCGCGCCGGCGATATCAAATTCAAAGACCTTAACGGCGACGGCGTAATCGACACCTACGACCAGGCGCCCATCGGTTATGGCGACGTTCCGGAAATCATGTACGGCTTCGGCTTCACCGTGGGTTACAAGGCATTTTCACTGTCAGCCCTGTTCCAGGGCGCTGCGCACGTAGACGTGATGCTGAATGGCGAAGGCACCATGCCTTTCCAGCAGGGCCTTGCGCGCGGCAACCTCTTCTCCAACATCACCGACCGCTGGACGGAAGAAGATCCCAATCCCAACGCGTTCTATCCCCGCCTCATGCCGGGTTCTCTCAACGACAACTATGCGTCCAGCACCTGGTGGATAAAAAACGCGGACTACATGCGCCTCAAAACGCTTCAGCTCGCTTACAACATGCCGTCCGCCTGGATGAAGCGCATCCATTTCAAGTCCGCCAACGTGTTCCTGCAGGGCGTCAACCTGCTCACGTTCTCTTCCTTTAAACTATGGGACGTCGAGATCGGCAACGGCCGCGGCGCCGCTTATTCCAGCACCCGCTCCTTCGCCGCCGGCATCGCTGTTAATTTATAATCTGATCAAAAAGAAACGCACCAATGAAATTCAAATATATTCCACTCCTGTTCCTCGCCGCCGCCACCATTCTGCCGGCCTGCAACAAGGACTTCCTGAACCAGGTTCCGGACGACCGCATCTCCATCGACCAGGTGTTCGCCCGCCGTAAATACACGGAAGCGTACCTGGCCAATATCTACTCCTATATGCCTAACGACGCGTACCGTAATACTTCTCCCTGGGAAGGCATGTCCGACGATGCGGACATCACGTACGACCGCCCGGGCTCCGGGTACGATACCTATCCCACGAATCTCGGCAACTGGAATGCGGCAAGCAACTACTTCAACTACTGGTCAAATTTCTACAAAGCCATCCGCTCCGCTACTTACTTTATCAACCGGGTAGACGAGAACGAAGAGATCAAGGCGCTGCCCAACGGCAACGACCTGATCGCGCAATACAAGGCAGAAGCCCGTGCGCTTCGCGCCTTTTATTACTACTGCATCGTGCGGCAGTACGGCCCCTGCATCCTGCTGGGCGATACGCCCATCCCCGGCGACCTTTCTCCTTCCGCCGAAGAAATGAAGCTGCCGCGTAATTCCATGGACGAATGTATCGACTACATCGTCGCGGAACTGGACGCCGCCGCGCCGCTGCTGCCCAAACACTTCACCGACCAGCCGGATACCGAATACGGCCGCCTCACCCAGGCATTCTGCAAAGCGGTAAAAAGCCGCGCCCTGCTGCATGCCGCCAGCCCTCTTTTCAACGGCAACGGGGATTATGCCATGCTGAAAAATAAAGACGGCAAACAACTGATCAGCCAGTCCTACGACGTCAACAAATGGAAAAGAGCAGCCGACGCCGCGAAGGACATGATCACCGGTTTCAGCTTCGACCTTTACCGAAAGAACGGCGACGGCGGAACCTTCGATCCCTATCTTTCCACCCGCGACGTATTTATCGACCCCTGGAATATAGAAGTGATCTACGCCCGTCCGACCAACAGCCTTTCCGCCTGGGAACGTTCCGCTTCGCCTCGCCTCTGCAACGGCTATGCAGCCGTGGCGGTAACGCAGCAACTGGTGGACGAATTCGAGATGGCAAACGGCAAAGGCATCAAAGAAGCCGGGTCGGGATACGTGGAAACCGGTTTCTCGACAGAAGCGCATCCTTACGCACCAAAAGGCACCTATAACATGTACGTTAACCGCGAGCCCCGTTTTTATGTAAACGTCAGCTTCAACGGCAGCCCCTGGATCAACACTTCCGAAGGCGTGAAACTGATCCAGACGTACTTCACCGGCAACACCGGCAAAAAAGGCAGCTGGGATTTCCCCCGTACCGGTTATATCGCCCGCAAAAACGTGCATCCCGACAGCAATCCGCGCCTGAGCAAATACGTGGCCAGGCCGCTCGTGATCTTCCGTTACGCGGAAATACTGCTGAACTACATCGAAGCGCTGAATGAAGCAGAGCCCGGCAATCCTGACATTGCACTTTACCTGAACGAGATACGCAACCGTGCCGGTCTCCCGGACGTGGCGGCTGGATTGGGTCAGGCCGACATGCGCACGAAGATCTGGCATGAACGCAGGGTGGAACTTGCGCTGGAAAACATGCGCTACTTCGATACCCGCCGCTGGAAAATCGCGGAACAAACCGATGGCGGCCCCTTCTACGGCATGAATGTCGATGCAGGCACCAAACTGACCGACCTGGTATTTTATCAGCGCACCGTGTTTGAGCGCCGCGTATTCCTGAAAAATTATTACCTGTTCCCGATCCCGCAATCGGAAATGGACCGCGATCCGCAGCTGGTTCAAAATACAGGCTGGTAAACGATCCATTCAATCCTCAATGCAAATGAACATGAAGCACATCAAAAAACTACCGATCATACCCTTGTGCGCCGCTGCGTTCCTCGGCAGCTGCACGACCGACAACGACCTGATGGACCAGGTTTCCGACAGCACCGCCGTCGTATACATGCCGCAGGCCACGCAATCGCCCGCCGTTTTCACTTTCGAGCGCGGCCAGGCCGATGCCGAAATTATCTATGGCGCCTGTTATGGCGGCCCGCATGCCAATACCGGCGACATCACCGTGCAGTTTTCCACCGAGCCCGGACTGGCAGAGCACTTTAACGACGAAAATTTTACGGAGTACCCGATTATGCCGGACGGCAGCTATGAACTGGAACAGACCAGCGCCACCATCGCATCCGGCAAGGTGAGTACGGCGCCGCTTACCATCAGGCTGCACCTCGACAAGCTCGAAGGCGTAGGCGGATATCTCCTGCCCGTGACCATCAGCGCCAACGCCAAACTCAACGAGCAGCTGCGCACCACCTTTTTTCTCGTGAAAGCGCTTTATCCTTCCAACCCGTTCCCCATGCTCGACCGCAGCCAATGGGCCATTACCGATATTTCTTCAGAAGAAGCCACCGGCGACGGCGCGAATAACGGTAAAGCGATCTATGCGCTCGACGGCGTGGAAACCACCTGGTGGAGCACCCAGTGGAAAGGCGCCAAACCCGGCCCCCCGCATGTGCTGACCATCGACATGAGCACCGCGCAAAAACTGCACGGCTTTTCCATCACCGGCCGCCTGACCGCCGACGGCGAACTGAAGAGCACCGGCAATCCGAAGGATATCAACGTGGAAACCAGCGCCGACGGCGTCAATTGGACGTACAGCGAATCCTTCACGCTGACAAACATCAAGGAAAACGTGTTCTATCTCGCTTACGCGCAAAACGCCCGTTATTTCCGCATCACGGTCAGCACATCGCAGGGCGATATTTACCTGACGCACATTGGAGAACTGAATGCATTTTAAAATGAGAAAATACTGGTTATTCGGCGCCCTGCTGGCGCTCGCCTGCAACAAGCCCAATGAGCTGCCGCCCGATCCGGGCGCGGGTTCCCCGAAACCTGCGGTGAAAGTGATGACGTACAATATCTATGGCGCACGCGCCTCCTCCGGCGCTCCGGCAGACCTTTCGGCGATCGCCAAAGTGATCAATGACGAAAAGCCGGACCTGGTAGCGCTGCAGGAAGTGGACGTTTTCACCCGCCGTACCGGCGTTACCGTTCACCAGGCGCGCGAACTGGCCGCGCTTACCGGGATGGAATGGTTTTTCGCCAAAGCGATCGACCAGACAGGCGGCGAATACGGCGATGCCGTATTGTCGCGGCTGCCCGTCAAATCCTCCGAAAGTTTTACCCTCCCGGTTACGCCCCAACTGAGCGGAGAGTTCCGCTCAGTGGCGATGATCAAGATCAATAAAGACGGAAAGGACTTTTATTTCGCGTCCACACACTTCGATCATCTTGCGCAGGAAGATAACCGCATCCTGCAGGCGCAGGAGCTGAAGAAGATCGTCGCAAAGCTCGGCCTGCCGCTGATCATCGCGGGCGATCTTAATGCCCGCCCCGAATCGCAGACGATGACGATCATGCGCGAGTACCTTAATGTCGGCTGCCTGCAGCAATGCCCGATGACCTTTCCTTCGGACAAGCCGGACCGGACCATCGATTATATCCTGTCCGCGCCTTCCGGGAAATTCACCGTCTCGTATTACAATGCGTTGACGGGCTATGTTCCTGAAAATAAAACATATGCGTCCGATCACCGGCCGGTGGTTGCCACTATCAAGCTGAACTGGTAATGTATCGTACGCTTTATCCTTCATCCCGGGCCGGCTTTTATGCCGGCCCTTTTTTTGCGCTTTCCCGCACCTGTCTGATTATCAGGGAGTCCAATGACCGCATATACCTGCATGACGAATTTGACCTGCAATTAAGCAGGATTTGACCGGTACTTAATAAATACAGTCAGGGTAATTTTAATACCGTTAATTCAACCAAAACCCAATTCCTCATGAAAAGATCCATTACCCTCTTTTTCATGGTCATGTTATTTTTGACCATTGTTACCACTCATGCCGTTTCCGCGGCGCGTCCCCCGCCTTCCGGGTATTTTAATATGGTGTCCCGCAACGTTTGGGAACTGACGCAGATCCCTGATATCGCCACCGAAACAGGCCGCATCAAAACCTCGCTGCAGGTGGCGGACTTCGAGCCGGTCGGTCTGCGGGCAACGGCGGACAGCCAGCTGGTGATCTATGTAGAACAGATCAGCGGCACGGGATTGCCCAAGCTCATTATGGGCACCTACGACCGGCAGCCGGTGGCTACTTACGACCTCGTGGCCGGCGTCAACACCATTACGAATGCCAATGGCGGCGATCTGTACCTGCGGTATTCCTCTTCCAGCCCTTCCGACAGCAATAAGGTAAGGGTCACTTTTCAAAGCGGTTATCATACCATGCCGCTGTACATCCTGGGCAGCACCACGCACCAGCAATGGCTGGACATGCTGGCGGCGGACACGGTTTCCCCCAACGCCACGCTGGTATCCGACCGTACGTTCATCGTGGTGTCGCGCGTAAAGGCTGACGCTTACAGGAATGAAAACCAGGATACGCTGCTCACGCTGATGGACCGGGTAATGCAGGCTGAGGGCGACATCAGCGGGATGGACAACAGCGCTCCCGTGCATGCGCCCATCCTCCGCAACAAGCTGATGCTGCTGGAAAAGGCCAGCGGCAACCCGGACGCAACTTCCCTGGGCCGCGTGCGCATCCCGACGGGCAGCATCAACTGGATACTGTCGCCCTCCTATATACTCAACAGCGGCGGCTGGGGCGTGTTCCACGAAATAGGCCATCATCACCAGCATTGGTCATGGACCTGGTCTACCTGCATCGAAGTGTGCGTGAATATTTATTCGCTCGCGGCAAAAAGGGCCATCCACCCGGACCAGCAGGGCATGAGCACTGCCGATTGGAACACCGTGATGAACTATCTCGCGCAGCCGCAGGCGTCCAAAAATTTTAATGCGAGCGGCGTGTCGTTGTTCACGCGGCTTGGCATGTTCCATCAGTTATGGCTTGCGTACGGCGACAGTTTTTATCATACCCTGCATAAACGTGTGAGGGAAGAAGCCCCTTCGCCCAGCGGCGATCAGGCGGAAATGCGGCTTTTTATGCTGTATGCCTGCCAGATCAGCGGCGAGAACCTCGGGCAGTTTTTCAGGAACTGGGGCCTCAACGTCAGCGAGTCCGTGTACGACGAGCGGGACGCGCGGGGTTACCCGGCACCGGCGATAGAGCCTTCTACCCTGCGTGAAGACCTTGTGGCGGCTATTATCTCTCCTGCTAACAACGAAGTGTTCCCGGCAGGCTCTTCCATTACGCTGAACGCTACGGCTTTCGGCCCCGCCAGGGTCACAAACGTTGAATTTTTCCAGGGCAGCGTAAAGCTCGGTGAAGACAGCACGGCGCCGTACCAATATACCTGGAACAATGCAAGCCCCGGTAACTATACGCTCACCGCAAAAGCAACGACTGCAAATCAAACGGCAACGTCCTCACCGGTAAATATTGTGATGGAATCCGTGTCCATCGCCTCGCCTTCCAACAATGCTTCATTCGCGGCAGGCGTTCCGGTTGAGATCAGCGCCAGCGTGAGCGGGCCCGTGAGCCGCGTGGAATTTTATGCGGACAGCGTGAAGATCGGCGAAGCCACCGCCGCACCCTACAGCTTCTCCTGGCAAAATGCGCCGGACGGCATTCATACGCTTACCGCCCTGGCTATCGATATGAACGGTGATACGGCCGCTTCTACCGGCGTAGGCATCGTGACCGGCGGCCTGTTCCCCGCGGCGGACGCTTATGTGAGAGACGGCGGTAGCGCCAACCCGAACTTCGGCACGGCCACTACGCTGGTCGTGAAAAAAGACGGCAACAAAGGTTACAGCAGAACATCCTACCTGCAATTCAATCTCGACAGCATCAATAATCCCGGTACCGCAAAACTCCGCCTGTATGTGAACAGCGCCGGCACCGCCGCGCCCGGCACGCAGTGGCAGGTATGGAAAAGCAACAACGACAGCTGGACGGAAACCGGTATCACCTGGAACAACAAACCCGCCACCGATACGCTGCTGGCCAGTCAGCCCGGCCGCCGCAGCGGTTACGTGGAATGGGACATCAGCAGCCAGGCAGCGCAGGAAGCCGCGGGTGATAAAGTATTATCCATCGCGATCGTTTCTTCCGTATCAGGCCAGACCAACGATGCGACCTTCTCATCAAAAGAAGCCGCCAGTGCGGCGCTGCGGCCGGTGCTCATGATAGACGCCCTTCCTTCGGTAACGCTCCTGCAGCCCGCCGGCAACGATACGCTGCCCGAACACGGTTCCGTGCTGATCACCGCATCGGCAAGCGACGACCGGCAGGTGGACAGCCTGACGCTGTACATCAACGGCGAAGAAAAAGCACAATTCACGCAGGCGCCTTATGAATGGAACTGGGAAGATCTCGCGCCGGGCACATACGGCATCCGCGCCCGCGCAACGGACAATGCCGGGCAGCAAACATGGTCGGATTCGCTGACCGTATCCGTAGTACACGATTCCGTTCCGCCAGCTATTTCCGCACCGGCGGCTATTACGGCGTACACGTTTGCCGGCGATTCCACCACCGCCGTGAACATCGGCGACGCAACCGCTACGGACAACGCCGGTATCGCAGCCGTTACGCACAACGCCCCGGCCGTTTTCCCCATTGGCCAAACCGCCGTTACATGGACGGCCACCGATCTCAGCGGGAATACGGCTACCGCTACGCAGATCGTTACCGTAAATCATCCGCGGAGCAAATTCGGTGCGGTAACCGTGTACGCGGGCAGCCATGGCGATCATCTCATCGATCTGAAAGCGGAATTATATGTGAACGGCGTATGGGCCGGCACGGGTGAATTGCTTCAGCAAAGTATTTCCGGCAATGGCCTGGGCAATTGCAAACAGTTCATCATCCCGCTCGGCAGCGACAGTGTTACTTATACTCCCACCGACCTGCTGCAGCTGAAAGTCTCCGCGCGGAGCGCAGGCAGCGGCGAAAACTTCGGTATAAAATTCTGGTACAATGCGGAACCCTCCGGCGATATATCAAAAGGAACGGCGACGATGGCAAAATATACGCCTGTTATTCCCGGTGACGACGGTTTCTTTTACCTGCGCGACCAATTCACGCTTCAACCTTACGCAGGCGACGAAGCGGTGAAAGCCTCGCTGAATTTAACATCCAGCTACCAGGAAATCGGTACCTGGACTGCCGCATCGTCAACCACCCATCATATCTCCGCTCTCAGCATGGCGCAACCCTCTGGCAAGCAGCAAGGGCTGGAAGTAAAGGTATATCCCAATCCGAGCAGCTATGAGTTTGCATTGCTGGTGGAAAGCAGCCATCCGGCGCAGGTACACGTAAGGGTGATCGATATTGCAGGGAAAGTGACAGGCAACCTGCTTGGGAACCCGGGGCAGATGTTGTATTTCGGCCAGGAGCTGAAGCCTGGGATGTATATCGTGGAGGTGATGCAGGGGAACAGGAGAGCGATTGTGAAAGTGATCAAGAAATAATTTGACGTGAGTGATTTAAAGGGCGCAGGTCTTCCCGGCCTGCGCTTTTTTATGCTCCGCTGGGAGATAGTTGCGAGGTTCGTTGATGAATTAACACGCCTGGCAAACAATTTTCGGTACCTTCAGATACACCAAAACTGAAGCTTATGAAATTTCGCATTGAATCGCCGGGACATAAGATTAGTCCTTCGTTAAAAGCCTTTAT
>JBQCFV010000637.1:0-2245 GCA_051958695.1 Chitinophaga sp.
AAACACCCACCCCTATTTTTGGAGACCGCGGGGGCCGGTAGCCCTGCCGGCGATTGTTAAAGTGACCATGTAATTTAAGAAAAAAGCGGCCATCTCCATGTTCGTGAGCAGGCTGTTCACCTACGCGCCCGATTATATCAATATCAACAACGTAAGAGTCAGGAGAAGCGGTTATGTGACTCCTTACTTCGGCATGGAGCTGAATTTTAATTTTTAAACTATAAACACCAGGATATTATGCGACACACCAAACTACTTGCACTTACCATCGCCTTTGGCGGCCTGCTTTTCGCGGCTTCCTGCACCAAGGACGATCTGACGGTGAAAAATTCCACCGTTGGCGTAACCTTCACCAATCCGGCCAACCTGGAGAACGTAAAAACCTCTGCGCTCACCGTTACTTTTAAGGAAGTGAACAGCGGCAAGGTGAGCATCTTCAACGTAAACAGCGCTGCGGAACTTTCCACCCTCAACCTGCCCGAAGGCTCCTACGACGTAAGCCTTGAAGGCGACATCGAATACACGCTGGACGGCGCCGTTTACCAGAGCAAGATCCGCGGCGTGAAAAACGCGGTGAAAGTAACGGGCAGCACCGCCAGCATCGACATCCCCCTGTTTCTCTATAACGTGAACGCCGGGCTGGTGCTGAAAGAGATCTTCTTCACCGGCACCCGCACGCCCGAGGATAAGCTCTACCACGGCGACAAATATTTCATCGTGTACAACAACTCCGAAGACACGCTGTATACGGACAGGCTGATCTATGCCGAAGCGCAGTTCCTTACCACCACTAAATGGGACTATACGCCCAACATCATGGCGGAAGCCTTTACCGCGAACAACATCGTGATGTTCCCCGGCAGCGGCATGGAACACCCGATATTTCCCGGCAAGCAGGTAGTGGTAGCGGCGAATGCCATCGACAACCGGGAGCTGAACACCAATTCCTTCGACCTGAGAACGGCCGATTATGAGCTGTTCCTTCGCACCGTGGACGTGGACAATCCCGAAGTGCCGGACCTGGAGAACCTGAACGGCACGCTGATCATGCACGACCGCGGTTTCCGCAGCGTGGTGCTGGCGCGCCTGCCGGAAGGTAAAACGGGCGAAGAGTTCGTAGCGGAAAACTATTACGAGTACAAATACATCGGCAGCACCGGCAGGGAAATGACGAACGACGGCATCAGGATCGACAACAGCCTGATACTCGACGCGGTAAACCTCTCCGTGGCATCCGAGTTCGTATGGACGCTCACCGCGCCCAGCCTCGATATCAGCTGGACCTACTGCGGCAAGGTGAACTCCGACAATACCCGCTATGGTAAAAGTGTTCGCCGCAAAGCGGTATACACCAACCCCGACGGCCGCGTGGTGCTGCTGGACAACAACGATTCCGCCAACGACTTCGAAGCGGAAGCGAAACCTTCTTTAATGCCGTAATGATGCGATTGAAACTGACGATATGCATATGGATGATCCTGGGCGCCGGTACTGCCGCCGCCCAGGATTCCCTTTCCGGGAAGCTGGCGCGGGAGCAAACCTCTCCGGTTACGGAGCTGCGTGATGAACTGTACATGAGCCCGGCATTAAAGGCATGGCAACGTCAGCATACTTACGGCCGGCTGTCCGCCACCTTCGGGAAATACGGGCAGGACCTTTATCTCCGGCAGGAAGGCAGCGGCAGGCAGCAGCTGAATGTTCATTCGGAAACCTATCTCCGCGGTAAAAACAATACCACCCTCTGGGGAAAGGCGTATTACATCAACGAGAAACTTTTCAAAGTACAATTCAACGAATCCTCGGACTACGATCTCGTATATCCGTACGTGATGGCGGATACCGTCGGCGGCGACCTTAATTCGGAAACGTACGCCTTCAGCGGCGGTCTTGCAAAAGGTGTGGGAAAATACCAGCTGGGTTTGCAGGCCGGTTTTAAAGGCGAACAATCCTACCGCAACCGCGATCCGCGGCCAAAGAACATTTCCACCGCGCTCGATCTGAAGATAGCCGCTTCGCGGAAACTGGGCGGGAAATACCTCCTGGCGCTTGACTTAAGCGGTACCAAGTACAACCAGGCCAACAGGCTGGAATTTGTGAGCGAGATCGGGGAACCGCTGGTATACCACGATGCCGGTCTTGGCGCTTACAACGAGTTCCTGGCAGGCGCCCGCATGAGCGCCAATTATAACGGGCTGATCTACGGCGTTGCGCTGCAATTGGCACCCGCCGGCCGCCAGGGCTGGTT
>JBQCFV010000638.1:0-4248 GCA_051958695.1 Chitinophaga sp.
GGACCATCGGTATGGTGGGCTTTGGCGCGATTGGCCAGCTGATCGCGGGCATGGTGCGCAACTATCCCTGCGAGGTCCGTTTTTATGATCCGTATGTGAAAGAGCATGATCCGGCATATAAACAATGCAGCATCGAGGAAATATTTTCGGAATGCGACATCGTGTCCGTGCATCTTCCCGTAACGGCCGAAACCACCGGCATGATCAACGGCCGCCTGTTTAAAAAGATGAAAAAAGACGCCATCTTCGTAAATACCGCCCGCGCCGCGGTGGTAAAACGCGAAGACCTGCTGGAAGCCCTGGATACAAAGGCCATCCGCGGCGCCATCCTCGACGTGTTCGACCACGAGCCGCCCGATGAGATCGATTACCGCATCATCGACCAGCCGCATGTGATCGCCACGCCGCACATCGCGGGGGCTACTTTCGAAGTGGAAGACCATCACGTGGAGATCATGAACGGAACGCTCCGCCAATGGTTCGCGCAGGGAAACAAAAAGGTCAGCGAACTGGCTAACCGGGAAATACTTACAATAAAGGTAAATGACTGATCAACACGCTTATATTATTGCAGACATTGGTACGGGGAACGTACGCGTGGCCGCCGCATCCCCCCAGGGGCAGGTGCTGGGCGTAGCCCGCGAAGATATCGTGTACCACAAGGACCCGCTTTATCCCGATGCCCTGTATTTTGAGCCCGCGCAATTGTGGGAACAGGTATTACGCCTCGCACGCGAGGTGCTGCAAAAAGTGCCGGCCGCATCCATCAAAGCTATCACCGCCACCAGCCAGCGCGAAGGCATCGTGCTGCTGGGAAGGAACGGCGAATCGCTGACCGGCCTGCCCAACATCGACCACCGCGGGCGGGAATGGGAACATATCATGCAGGATAAAAGCCGCATCTACCAGCTTACGGGCCGCTACCCTACTTCGCTGTTCTCCGCCATGAAACTCGTGGGCGTCCGCGAACGCAAGCCGGAGATATGGTCGCAAACCGCTTCCTTTCTCAGCATCAGCAACTGGATCGAATACCAGTTCAGCGGTGTGGCGCGTTACGAGCACTCGCAGGCTTCCGAAACATTGTTGTATGACGTGGACCGCATGGCCTGGTCTGAAGAGCTTTGCAACGCCTTTGACCTGCCCGCCTCGCTGCTGCCCCCCATCGCGGCATCCGGCACGATACTCGGCAACGTTTCTCCCGCCGTGGCGGAAACGCTCGGCATCCCTTTGGACGCAAAAGTGATCGTAGGCGGCGGCGATACGCAGCTGGCCATTAAAAGCACACGCCCGGCGGTAGACGATATGGTGATCGTATCCGGCACCACCACGCCCATCGTAAAACTAACGGGCACGTATACACTGGATGGTGAAGAACGCACCTGGACGAGCCGCGACATAGAGCCGGGCCGTTTTGTGTTCGAAGCGAACGCAGGCGTAACCGGTCTCAACTACCAGCGCCTGAAAGAAATCTTCTATACCCACGAAGGCTACGACGTGATCGAAAAAGAGCTGGCCGAAAACAAGCATACTTTCTGTATGGCCTCGCTCGGCTCGCTGCTGGCGGACGAGGAAGTGTCGCTCACCCGCGGCGGTTTTATTTTCCCCGCGCCGGTATCGCACCTGCTTACGCGCGGCTCTTTTGTATGGGCCACCATTCTCGACATCGCCTGCTCCATCGTTAAAAATTACCGCATACTCGCCGAAGTGGCCGGTCATGAGCCGGACTACATCTGGGGCTGCGGCGGCGGGCTGCAAAGCAAAGTGCTGCGCCAGCTCATCGCCAACCTCACCGGCAAAAAAGTAAAGCTCCGGCATGAGTTCCAGCAATCTTCCGCCGTGGGCGGCGCGCTTATCTGCAACCAGGCTTTGCAGCTGAACGTTCAGATGAACGACGCCACCGAAACCGTTCACCCGCAGGACGCCGCACATTTTGCGGCGCTTTATGCGGAATGGGAAAAAACGCGGAATTATTTCCGGAACATGAATTGATCGATATGCAAACATTTATAGGCCTGGACGTCGGCACGCAAGGCGCACGCGCCGTACTGGCGGACGTTTCGGGCAACGTACTCGCTTCTTCGGAAGAAAAATTCCCGCTCAGCAACGGCTCCCGAGAAGAGCAGTCGCCGCACACCTGGTGGCAAGCCTGCACCCGTGTGCTGGAGCAGGTGTTGCAGCACGAGGCGGCCGCGGGACTGAAGGCTATTTCCGTGACCTCCACCTCCGGCACCATCATCCCCCTGGGTAAGAACAACGAGCCGCTGCACCCCGCCATTATGTACAGCGACGGCAGGCAGGCGGAAGAAGGCGCCATCTGCAAGGCCGCCGCCGTTCAATATAACCCTGACGGTTACACGGCATTCAACACCA
Organism: Chitinophaga sp.; assembly: GCA_051958695.1. Classification (GTDB taxonomy): domain Bacteria; phylum Bacteroidota; class Bacteroidia; order Chitinophagales; family Chitinophagaceae; genus Chitinophaga. The sequence continues at coordinate 2,371 of JBQCFV010000638.1, forward strand.
CCAGCGGGCTGCCCAAAATGCTCTGGTTCCTGCGCAATTTCCCGGGAAAAACAGAGGAGATCGGGTTATTCATCCACGCGGCGGATTTTATCATCGGCAAACTCTCCGGCCGTTACGACGTGACCGACTTTACCAATGTGTTAAAATCCGGTTACGATGTTCGCAACGAACGCTGGCCGGGATATATTTGGGAAAAATTCCCGCTGCGCCGTGAATGGCTGCAAACGGTAGTGCCTTCGGGAACGCCCGTGGGGCCAGTGACCGCTGACATCAAAGGTTTGTCAAAAAACGTGACCGTAGTAGCGGGCATGACGGACGGCTGCGCTTCGCAGATCGCTTCCGGCGCGGTGAGACCGGGCACCTGGAACACCACCATCGGCACCACGCTCGTCGTAAAAGGCGTAACGCAGAACGCGGTGAAAGACCCGCTGGGACGGTTGTACAACCACCGCCACCCCGAAGGTTTCTGGATGCCCGGCGGGGCCAGCAATACCGGCGCCGACTGGGTAACGCGGCTGTTTGGCAGCGCCCTTGCCGCGCTCAACGAGGCCGCCGCAAAACTGCTGCCCACGCAGCACCTGTTTTACCCGCTGATGCAGGAAGGCGAACGTTTTCCTTTCATCGCGCCGCGGGCCAGGCAGTTCGAAACGCCCGGCCTCAGCGTCGCCGAGCGTTTTACCGCCGGCATGGAAGGCGTGGCCTACATCGAGCGGCTGGCGTATGAAGTGATAGAGCAGCTTTCGGGCGAAAAAGTAAATGCCGTATATACCGCGGGCGGCGCCAGCAACAGCAGCGCATGGCTTACCATCCGCGCCAACGTGCTCAACCGACCCGTGCACAAAATGAAAGAAGTGACCGGCGCTACCGGCGCGGCCATACTCGCGGCATCCGGCACGCATTTTTCATCGCTGCGCGAAGCGGCCGCGGCCATGACGCAGACAGATATCACCGTAACCCCGCAGCCCGCGCTGGCGGCGGCTTACGAAAACAATTACCATCGTTTCGTGCACGCATTGAAAGAAAAAGGATATGCTTAACGTTTATTTACTCCGTCACGGGCAAACCGCCTGGAATGCGGACAACAACCGCTATTGCGGCCGGTCGGACATTTCGCTCACCGCCAAAGGCATCAGCCAGGCGGAGTTGGTAAAAGAGCAACTGAAGAACATTACTTTCGACGGGGTGTACTCCTCCCCGCTCGAACGCGCGTTCATGACCGCCAGCATCGCCTCCGGCGTGCATGTGGTGAAAGACCAGCGGCTGATAGAAGCCGATTTCGGCGCCTGGGAAAAAAAGACGAAAGAAGAGTTCATCGCTGAAAACGCGCAGCTCTGGCACAACTGGATGAACGATCCCTCCGCGCATAAAGCCGGCGGTACCGGCGAATCCGGCAAAGAGATCGTGACCCGCGTGGACAACTTTTTTACGGACATCACCCGCAAACACCGCAGCGGCAACATCCTCGTGGCGGCGCACAATGGCGTGAACCGCCTCTATCTCGCCTACAAGCTCGGCATGCCGCTGAAAAATTACCGCATGCTCGTGCAGGACAACGCCTCCATCACCATGTTCACCCTCGACGAACAGGGCCATTTCACCTTGCAACACCTAAACTCAAAATTCTGATCCACGATGAAAAAGATACTTCTCGCCGGCGCCCTCCTCTCCAGCGTACTGACGGTCAGCGCACAAAAGACCATCAACGTGCTCAAGATCGGCAACGCCAAAGACCTCCGCAGCTTTTTTGCCTATACCGGCAATGACATCCCTTTTATCAGCGGCCACCGCGGCGGCGTCAATAAAGGGTTTCCCGAGAACAGCATCGAGGCGTTCGAGAACACGCTGCGCCACACACCCGCCACGTTCGAGATAGACCCG
>JBQCFV010000639.1:0-2634 GCA_051958695.1 Chitinophaga sp.
GCTGGGAAGTGATGGAAGAATTAAAAAACAATCCAAAAACGAGACCTATACCAGTGCACATCATGTCCAGCTACCAGGGCCGTTTCAAGAGCCTGAGCCGGGGCGCGGTGGACTTTATCGACAAACCGGTGAGCTTCGAAAAAATGGAGGACATTTTTGCGCAGATCGAGTTCATGCTCAACAAGAACCCGCGCAAAGTGCTGATCGTTGAAGAAAATATGAAACACGCGAAAGCGCTGGCCTACTTCCTCGGCAACTACAAGGTGAACGCGGAGATACAGGGATCGATACGCGACAGCGTAGACGCTTTGCTGAAAAAAGAAGTGAACTGCGTGATACTCGATATGAGCGCCTCGCGCGACCGCTCGTACGAAACGCTGGAAGAAGTAAAAAAACAGCAGGAGCTGGAAAACATACCCATCATCGTGTTCACCGGCCGCAGCCTGAGCCGCGACGAAGAACAGCAGCTGCGCGGGTACGCTGATTCCGTGGTGATCAAGGTGGCCAATTCGTACCAGCGCATCATGGACGAGGTATCGCTGTTCCTTCACCTTGTGGCCGGGCGGAAAGAAACCAACGGCAACTCGAACGGCCTCGGTACGATGGATGTGGTGCTTCGCGGGAAAACCGTGCTGGTGGCGGACGACGACGTGCGCAACATCTTCTCGCTGTCCAAAGCGCTGGAAGCCTGCGGCATGAAAGTAGTGTCTGCCATGGACGGCAAGGAGGCGCTGGAAAAGCTGAAAAAACAACCGGCGGACATTGTGCTGATGGACATGATGATGCCGGAAATGGACGGTTACGAATCCACCCGTCATATCAAAGCCGACCCCAAAACCGCCGCCATACCGGTGATAGCGGTTACCGCGAAAGCGATGAAAGGGGACAGGGAAAAATGTATCGAAGCGGGCGCTTCAGACTATATCAGCAAACCGGTGGATATCGATCAGTTATTGTCGCTGTTAAGGGTATGGCTGTATGATACAGGTAAATAACATACGAACTATGGGGGAATTTGCCGTGGAGGACGGGCAGCTGGACCTGCTGCTGGACGGGATCATGGACAGGTACGGCTACAACTTCGCGCATTATGCGCGGCCTTCGCTCAAACGCAGGGTGAACCGGCTTTTTATGCTGGACAGGTTTATGCATTTTGAAGATTTCAGGAACAAGGTTTTGTACGACGCGGACTATTTCCGGCATTTCGTGGAAGAGATCACGGTGAACGTAACGGAGATGTTCCGCGACCCGCATTTTTATAAATGCCTGCGCACGGACGTATTGCCGAAGCTCGCTGCCGCGCCGCTGGTCCGCATCTGGCACGCGGGCTGCTCCACCGGCGAGGAGGTGTATTCCATGGCTATCATGCTGCAGGAAGCGGGGCTGCTGCAAAAGTCGCTGCTGTACGCAACGGACATTAACCCGGCAGTGCTGGAAAAGCTGCGGAAAGGCATTTTCCCGCTGCGTTACATGAAACAGTTTTCCGAAAATTATATCCTGAGCGGAGGCACGGAGGATTTTTCAAAATACTACACCGCGCGGTACGACTGGGCGAAGTTTGACGAGCAGTTATCGAAAAGGATGGTCATTTCCCCCCATAACCTCGCCACGGACCGGTCGTTCAACGAGTTCCAGCTGATCCTTTGCAGGAACGTGCTCATCTATTTCAACAAGGACCTGCAACATAAAGCGCTACAGCTGTTCGACGACAGCCTTGAAGTGAGCGGCTTCCTCGCCCTAGGCTCAAAAGAAAACCTCAAATATTCCCCTATCGTGCACAAATACAGGCAGCTGCCGCAGCGGCAGCGCATCTGGCAGAAAATGCGCTGAGATCAGTTAAAATAACGCCTGAGTATTTCCTTCAGCGAGGCGATGCTGTACTGTTTCACCACGTAATCCGCGGCGCCCAGGGCCTTCGTATCCTGGATGTCTTTCGGGTCTGAGGAAGTGGAGTAGATCACTACCGGGATGCCGGCCAGCGAGGGGTTGCTCTTGAGGGCGCTCAGGCAGTCCTTGCCGGTCATGCGCGGCATGTTCAGGTCGAGGAAAATATAGCTGGGCACAAAATCCCCGTCCGTTTGCAGCATCTGCAAACCTTTGATACCATCATCCGCTGTAAGGCAAAATACATCCTCGTTTACATCGTGCAACGCGAGTTTGAATATTTCCTGGTCATCCCTGTCGTCGTCAATCAAAAGGCAGCTGAGTTTTTGCTTCATTTGGGTTGAACATTCTTTTTGTGGAATAGCAAAGATAACAAAAAGCAAAAATAAATATAGCCCGGCATATGTTACCGGGCTATATTATTTATTTGTGCCGTTTCAGGCCGTCAGGGTAGGATCGTGAGCGTGATCTCCTTCACGACGGTCTTTACTTCTTTCGCGCTGGTGTTGGAACCCACGAACGTTACCGTGTAGGTGCCGGGCTCGGTGAACACGTAGCTGAAATTTTCCTTGCGCTTGCTGTAATCCTTGATGGCCGTGCCTTTGTCCGGCGCCACTTTGGTGACCCAGATGGGTTTGGTGATCATCCAGTCTTCCGACGCTTCGAGCGTGCTGTTTGGCGAGAACTGGATGTACGGCGCGGACGCAGCCCATTTGTTGACCTTGTTGATCACGTCCACCGCGAGCCAGC
>JBQCFV010000640.1:0-6113 GCA_051958695.1 Chitinophaga sp.
CGATTATTTCGTGCGCAATACCACCGGCATGCTCACCGCCGGCCAGGAGCTGCCCGCGGTGCTCGGCACTGCCGTGCCCAAACAGAACGCGGCAGACCTTACCACCAAAGGCTGGGAGCTTTCGCTCAACTACCGCGACCATGTGAACGTCGGCGGCAAACCGCTGAACTTCTCCATCCGCGGCATCGTTTCGGACGCCCGTTCCCGGATCACTCGCTTCAGGAACGATCAGAAGCTGCTCAACAATTATTACGAAGGACAAGAGATCGGCGAGCTTTGGGGCCTTACCAACGACGGCTCGTTCAAAGACGCGGCAGAGATCGGCAAGCTCGACCAGAGCGACCTCGTACCCTGGGGGGCGATAGACGTGGTGCCTGGCTGGCCCAAATACAAAGACTTCGACGGCAACGGCAAGATCGAAAGAGGCTTCAGCGCCAACGATCCCAAAGACCTCCGCGTGATCGGCAACACTTCGCCGCGTTACCGCTACGGCATCAATCTCGCCATGGACTGGAACGGCATAGACCTCGCAGTGTTCCTGCAAGGCATCGGCAAAATGGACTATTATCCCCACCACTATCTTTACTGGGGGCCGTACCAGCAGCCTTACGCCAACATCTACCCCTGGAACCTCGACTTCTACCGCGGCGAAGCCGACAGCGACGCGGACCGCGCCAGACATTCCGCATCGTACATCGCCGCAGGGCTGGCGGATGCCAATCCCAACGCGTTCTTCCCCGTAATGCAATCGTGGCTCGCGGACAACAACTACACCAACAGCGGCGGGCGTACCGGTCTTGACATGCCGCAGACCAAATACCTGCTCAACGCGTCATACCTCCGCATCAAAAACGTAACGCTCGGCTATACGCTGCCCAACTCGTTCACCAAACGCTACAAGATCAGCCGTCTGCGCGTGTTCTTCAGCGGCGAGAACATTTTCGAGTTCTCCTCCATCAAAAAATACCTGGACCCCGAATCCATCACGGACGGGTATGGATGGGAATATCCTTACCAGCGTAAATATGCCGCCGGCATCAACCTTGACCTGTAATGTGGATGTGTAAACCGTAAAAGAACGAACATGAAAAAATTACCGATATATTTAATAGCGGCGCTTGTTTTGGGAACATCCTGCAACAAGGACTTTCTCAACCGCTACCCTGAAACGGCCATCACGCCGGAAGTATTTTTCAAAACGCAGGAAGACCTCGCCCTGTATATGAACGGCATGATGTCGCAACCCGGCATCGGCGCCTACCTCAGCGATCAGAACACCGACAACAGCGCCACCACCGGCGCCGTGGAAATGAAAACCATCATGACCGGCACGCCCACCGCCGTGAACATCACTTCTGGCTGGGACTGGGGGCGCCTGCGCAATCTCAACTACTTCCTGGAAAAGTACGACGGCGCCGCCACCACGCAGGAGATCAAAGATCACTACGCAGGGCTGGCGAAATATTACCGCGCCATGTTCTACTACGGCAAAGTGAAACGTTATTCCGACGTGCCCTGGTACTCCAAAGCCCTCGACCCTTCTGACACGGCGCTGCTCAACAAAGCCCGCGATCCGAGAGCGCTTGTCGTAGACAGCGTGATGAACGACCTCGCCTTCGCCGCCGCGCACGTCAAAGACCGTGGTTCCGTTTCCCCCGCCGTACCTTCCAACACGCCGGACAAATGGAGCGTGATGCTTTTCTACGCCCGCGTGGCGCTGCATGAAGGCACCTTCCGTAAATACCACCCCGAGCTGAACCTGCAAAGCACCGCCACCGCATTTCTCAAAAAAGCGCGCGACGCATCGCTGGAGGTCATGAACGACGGCGGTTTCCAGGTATACAATACCGGCAATCCCGAAACGGATTACGGCATGCTGTTCAACAGCCAGGACCTCAGCAATAACAAGGAAGTAATACTTGCCACCGCCTACGATCAAACCAAGGAAATAGGCGGCAACATCAACAGCACCGTGTTCGGCGACTACGAAGCATCGCCCTCCCGCAGTCTTGTGAGCGAATACCTCATGAAAGACGGCAGCCGGTTCACCGGCATCGCCGGCGCCATGCAGATGCCCTTCGTGCAGGAATTTCAAAACAGGGACGCAAGACTGATGCAGACCATCGCTTACCCCGGCTGGAAATTCGTGGCCGACGCCGCGCCTTACATTCAAAAGCTCAACAAAAAATTCACCGGCTATCACCAGCTGAAAGGATATTTCAACACCACCGACAACATCCTGCTCAACAGCGTGGACTTCCCCGTGTACCGCTACGCCGAAGCGCTGCTTACCTATGCCGAGGCACTGGCCGAGCTGGGCACGCTCACGCAGGACGATCTTGACAGATCCGTAAACCTGCTGCGTGCAAGGGCCGGTGTGGCGCCGATGGACCTCGCCGCCGCCAATGCATCGCCCGATCCCGTGCTCAGCGCAGCTTACCCGCTGGTGACCGGCGCTATGAAAGGCGCCATCCTCGAGATACGCCGCGAGCGCCGCGTGGAATTTGCGCTGGAAGGCTACCGCTTCGACGACCTGATGCGCTGGGCCGCCGGGCAGCTGCTCACCAAGATCCCGCAGGGCATGTATTTTCCCGGGCTGGGCAAATACGACATGACCGGCGACGGCAACGAAGACATCATCCTCATCGACAAAGACGCCAGCATACCGCCCGACGCCAGCAAAGAAAAGAACGCGCTCGACGTGCGCCTCATCTATTACAAGGCCGGCACCATCAACGACGATGTGACCGTGTACCTCAGCAACGGCACCAGCGGTTACATGGTCACGGAAACGGGCGCACGCACTTTCAAGGAACCGAAATATTATTACCGCCCCGTGCCGCAAAGCCAGGTATTGCTCAATCCCAGGCTCGAGCAGATATTCGGCTGGTAAAAGAAAAGTATTAATTTGTAAACGACCATCATGAAAAGGATAAAAAGACAGGGCCTGTTATTACTGGCATTATTCACGGCCACGGCCGGTTTCGCGCAGAAAAAGAAAACCGTGTTCATCATAGCGGACGGCATTCCGGCGGACGTGATCGAAACGCTGAACACGCCCAACCTCGCCGCCATCTCCAAAACCGGATCGTACCTGCGCGCATACGTAGGCGGCGAAAAAGGCGGTTATTCCCAAACGCCCACCATTTCGGCGGTAGGTTACAACAGCGTGCTGACGGGCACCTGGGTGAACAAGCACAATGTATGGGACAACGACATCGCCGCGCCCAACTATCATTACTGGACGATATTCCGCATACTCAAAGACCGGTTCCCGCAGAAAAAAACCGCCATCTACAGCAGCTGGACGGACAACCGCACCAAACTCGTCGGCGACGGCATGCCCGAAACCGGCAACATCCGCTTCGATTACAAATTCGACGGCTATGAGCACGATACGGTGAATTTCCCCCACGACAAAGGCCGCGACTTCATGGAAAGGATCGACGACCGGGTGGCCACGGAAGCCGCCAGCAGCATCCGCAAAGACGCGCCCGATCTGTCCTGGGTATACCTCGAATACACCGACGACATGGGTCACATGTACGGCGACAGCCCGCAGTTCCACACCGCCATCCGCAAGCTGGACGATAAGATCGGCCGCATCTGGCAAGCCATACAGTACCGGCAGAAGACGTTCAAGGAAGACTGGCTCATCGTCATCACCACCGACCACGGCCGCGACGAAAACACCGGCAAAGGCCACGGCGGCCAGTCGCCCCGCCAGCGCTCCGGCTGGATCGTGACCAATGCGCCAAAATTGAACAACTACGCGCAATACTATTATCCCGGCGTGGTGGACATCATGCCTACCATCGCCCGCTTTATGGACCTTCGTTTACCTCTTCACGTTAGCCGCGAGTCTGACGGCATTGCGTTAACCGGCAAGGTATCCGTAGCGCAGCCCATGCTGATAAAAGCCAACAGCCAGCTGGACGTCAGCTGGAAAGCACTCGACCGTGAAGGCAATGTGAAGATATGGGTGGCGGCTACCAACCATTATAAGGAAGGCGGCGAGGACACGTACAAGCTGGTGGGGGAAGTGCCGGTGACGCAGGAACATTACCAGTTCCCGATCGGCGATGCGCCATCTGATTTCTATAAAGTGGTGCTGGAAGGAAAGGAGAATATGGTGAACAGGTGGTGGGTGAAGGAGAAGAAGAAATGATATTTTCGACTTGTTTTAGAAGGCGGCCGGTTTCTCAATCGGCTGCCTTTTTTTTCTGGACGGGTTTGATGCCGGGAAGCAGTGCCTGAAGCCGATAGCCTGAATTGGCGACGTTGTTGATACGCTTTTACACCCCGCCCGTAAATTAAAAAACCGGTGTAGATCATACACCGGTACAATGGAGCGGAAAACCGGGCTCGAACCGGCCACCCTCAGCTTGGGAAGCTGATGCTCTACCAAATGAGCTATTTCCGCAGGTAAGGACGACAAATATACAATGCGTTGATCCATAAAAGCAAATTTCACCACGAAATACCTTTCCCTCTCCCGCTGCGAACAATTCCCTGTCATTCTGTCATTTTTTTATGTATTTTTGCAGTCCTAAAAAATGGTGCAGAACATGCTGGAAACAGTACATACAATACATGATGAATCACGCCAGGGCGAAGCTATTGCCCCGGCAAGCGGTGACAGCAGGACTTATCTGAAAAAATTCTATATAGAAAGCTATGGTTGCCAGATGAATTTCAACGATTCGGAAATCGTTGCGTCCATCCTCAACCAGCAGGGGTTTGGCGCTACCCGCAACGTGGAAGAGGCCGACCTCGTGCTGCTCAACACCTGCTCCATCCGCGAAAAAGCGGAGCAGACCGTGCGCCAGCGGCTGACCGAATTTAAAAAGACCAAGAAAAATAAACCCGGCTTCCTTGTAGGCGTGCTCGGGTGTATGGCCGAACGCCTCAAATCGAAATTCCTCGAGGAAGAAAAGCTCGTGGACCTCGTGGTAGGCCCCGACGCTTACCGCACCCTCCCCGCCCTTATCGAAGAAGCAGGCACCGGCCAGAAAGCCATCAACGTGCTGCTGAGCCGCGAAGAAACGTACGGCGACATCAGCCCCGTACGCCTGGACAGCAACGGCGTAACCGCCTTCGTTTCCATCATGCGCGGCTGCAACAACATGTGCTCCTTCTGCGTGGTGCCCTTCACCCGTGGCCGCGAACGCAGCCGCGACCCGCAGTCCATCCTCGCCGAAGCCACCGACCTTTTTGAGAACGGCTACCGCGAAGTGACCCTGCTGGGGCAGAACGTGGACTCCTATTATTTTATCGACGAAGCAAAGGACGAAACCGTCACCTTCGCCCTGCTGCTGGAAAAAGTAGCCGCCATCAGCCCGCTGCTGCGCGTGCGCTTTTCCACTTCTCACCCGAAAGACATTACGGACGAGGTGCTCCACGCCATGGCGCGCCACGAGAACATCTGAAACTTTATCCACCTGCCGGTGCAAAGCGGCAGCAACCGCATCCTCCAGCTCATGAACCGCACCTACACCCGGGAATGGTACATGAAAAAGATCGACCGCATCCGCGAGATCCTGCCGGACTGCGCACTGTCCACCGACGTGATCACCGGCTTCTGCACGGAAACCGAAGAAGACCACCAGGACACGCTGGCGATCATGGAATATGCGAAATACGAGCTCGCCTATATGTTCGCTTACTCCGAAAGGCCCGGCACGCTGGCCGCACGCCGTTACCAGGACGATATACCGGAAGACGTCAAAAAACGCCGGCTCGCCGAAGTCGTGGCCCTTCACCGCGGGCACTCGCTCGAAGGCATGCGGAAAGAAATAGGCAGAACCTGTAAAGTACTCATAGAAGGCGTTTCCAAACGCTCGGCCGACCATTATTTCGGCAGGAACGATCAGAACAAGGTAGTCGTATTCCCGAAGGGCGACACCCGAAAGGGCGATTACGTGATGGTTAAAATAGAAGACTGTACAGCGGGAACATTGATCGGTACGATCGTGCCCGGCTGACAAAAACCCAAGGCTCATGGACAACATTCAAAGCATTAAGAACCGCTTCGGCATCATCGGCAACTCGCAGGCGCTCAATTACGCATTGCAGGTGGCCGCCCAGGTGTCCAACACCGATCTTACGGTGCT
>JBQCFV010000641.1:0-5269 GCA_051958695.1 Chitinophaga sp.
CGGCAAAATAATCGTCACGGTCCCTTACGCCCAGCGTTACGTTCGGCGTAACGCCGGTTTTGGTGGGCGTAAGCGTGCTGAAGTTGGGAAGTGCCCCGATGTTTGTCGGCACGGCGTACACGGAATATTCGAGACCGCCGCTTTCGCCGGCGTTGAAGCCGGAAGGCCCGTATTTATTGATCGCCTGTATGCGGTAGTAATAAGTGGTTTGCGCGGTCAGGTTACTGTCCAGGTAAGACGTTTTGTTCGCACCGGTGGTGGTCACGATAGTATACTCGCCGGACTGGCTGTCGGTACGGTAGATTTCAAAGCCGCTCTCGTTGTTGCTGTTATCCGTCCAGCTCAGCTGGATCTTGTTGTAAGACAATGCGGTGGCGAGGATGTTTGTTGGTGCAGTAGGCACATCGCCGCCAATTGACGATTCGTCTTTGAAGTACTCTGCGGGAATAACCTGTTTGGTAGTTACGCCGTGCGCGGTATTTTTCCAGGACACGGTGATGCTTTCGCCGCCGCCTTGTTCAAAGAATGCTACTGCAATTTTGTGCATGCCGGCCGTCAGGTATTTGGTTCCTTCACGGTCTTGTGCGCCATGCAGGCCGTCGTTGTTCACCAGGGGCGTTGCGCTGGCATTGTAATCGGTATCCAACCATAGCTTGCTGCCATCGTCAGAGTTGGTGATGAAGGTATAGTTGCCGGTTACCGGTATGCGGATCATGCCTTCCCAAACGATGCCGAAATTGTCGTTCTGGTTCTTGACATTTACGTTTACGGTCGGTGCATTGCCGGTCTTGACAGGTGTGAGCAGGTTAAAGTCGGGCAGCGCGGACCATGTGCCGTTGTATACCTTGTAGTTCAAACCGTTTGCCAGCGCTTTTGAGCTCACCTGGTTGCTTCTCGGGGAAATGTTGCCGGCAAGGTCGCGGGCTTTTACCACGAAAGTGTAGAGAGAATCTTTGTTCAGGTTGAATACGGTGAACTCTGATTCGGTCGGTTCTACCGTGTAAGATTTGATGCCGTTCACAAAGATGTCGTATTTGAAAATGCCTACATCGTCGAAAGACGGGCCCCATGACAGGGAAACGGAAGACGAGGTAGTGCCGGTCACGGCGAGGCCGGTGGGAGCGGTAGGCGGATTCGCGTCTACCTGGGTGGTAGCGGTTGCCTCGTTGCTCAGGCCTGAAGCAGCGGTGTTGTTTACAGCCCGCAGTACATACACATATTTGGTATTGGGAGCAAGGCCTTCGTCAGTGAAGGTGATGGCGTTTGCTGCTGTAATTTTCACCAGCGCGTACGGGCCACCCGGCGCGCTGCCGCGGTAGATCTCATAACCGGTTTCATTATAAGCTGCATTCGGGTTGTCTGTCCAATCGAGAGTAATTGCTGTTTTTGATATAGCCGTTGCCGTGAGGCCTGATGCAGGCGCGGGCGCGTTGGGGCCGTTTGCGGGGATCACGCTGAAGGGAGCGGAGAATGCGCTGGAGCAGCCGAACTGTTCGGTCACCTTTGCCTGGTACTGACCAGTAGTGGTTGCGGTGAGCGTTCTGCTGGTACCAAGTACTTCTGAAGAACCTACTTTTTGCCAGAGGTATGAGGTATACCCTTCGGGCAGGCTCAGCGTTACGTATGTTTTACCATCGGCAGCAGGCAATACTTTACTCATCAGCCCTTCAATGCTGATAGGCGGAGTTTGAGTGGCTGCTTTTTCTTTTACAACTACCGGGGTAGGAGACCAGGGAGACCATACGGTGCCTCTCTTGATCCTTGCATCATATGTGCCGTAAGAAGTTACTACGAGTTCGTTGCTGTTGGCGCCGGATATTACAGTACCATTTTTTCTCCACTCATACCCGTCAAAACCTGCTGTAAGACCGAGTGTCACGTTAACGGTCTCACCAGGGCAAAACTCGTTATGACCGGCGCGGGGCCAGGGGTTTGCTTTATGCTGTCTTACGAGGAAAGGCCAGAAGTCGGGGTCGTCCCAGGCGTTGTTCCAGATACCGTGCGCACCGTTAGGGTACAGCGTTTGCTTCGAGTTGGCACCGATGGCCAGCGCTGCGTCTACTACCGCCTGCGTGGTGTTAGGGTGAGGGTTGTTGTCCAGCCCGCCCTGGAAGATCCACATAGGAATATAACGGAAAACATTCACCTGGTCCTTGTATGCGATGGAGCAACCGCTGATGGGCAGGAAGCCTGCCACTACCTTGGGGTAGCGGAACATGAACTCCCATGTTTCGGTGCCGCCCGCGGAGAGACCGTTCACGAAGATGCGGTTCTCATCCAGCTTGTTGTTCGCGATCAACTCGTCCAGGATCTGCTTGATAAAATCATACTGAGGGTTGCCAAAGAAGCCGGAAGTGCTCTGCGGAACCAGGATGAACCCGTCGAACTTACCATTGTCTACAGCGGCGCAAAACTTGCCGCCACCATGGTAAAGAGAGTACTCGTTGTCATAGATGCCGCCGGATTCGCCACGACCCTGCAGGACGATCATGAGCGGGTATTTTTTTCCGTCGTTTACCCCTTGCTGATAGGTCTTGGGGAACTTCAAACGGAAGGGCATACCGCTCAGGTAGTACGCCTTGTAGGAGTCCTTGTTGGCAAAATTCACTGCGCTGCGCGGGGTTCTTACCCACTTTGCGATAGTGCCCCAGGCGGGAGTGGCGGGAGGATTGTTGGGGTCATAATTAACAACATTATCCCCTGAATTGAATATCTGCGCAAAGCCTTCGTGGAAGCCGCCAAGGCAGAATAAAAGGATAAATAAGTAAAGTTTACGCATATGGTAAGTGTTTCAGTTATGAACCGATTTTATCTTACCCAGCAGCGAATTGAAAAGATTTTATTCCACTCAGTGCTGAGTGGCTTTTCATGAGAGGATGGTCAAAAATAAATTGAGAGGCTTTAAATGAGGATAAGGTTGGGGTATATTTCAGGATGTAAAAGTATACAATTTTTTGGATCGTACAACTATTTACAACTAATTAACAAATAATTTAAATATATATCGCAAAATGGCCTTCCTACGCGGTTACAGGCGCACTGCGTTTTCGCGGCCCGTGAAGGTAAACGCCTATAATGGTGTAGCGCACCAGCCATTCATAGCTCAGAAGTCCCGCCAGCAAGGTTATACCCGTGCTCAGGAAAAATTTTCCGGGGCCCCGGATCTCCATGTTGCCAAGCCAGGGTTCTACCGCGTTCAGAATGCCGACGTGAACCAGGTAGATCCAGTACGACGAGTCCGACAAATAACGCAGGAACGGTTTCTCCGCGTTCACCCACCGGAGAAATACGCCCATGATACCGGCTACCAACAATACGGTGGCGGCGGTGGCCATTGCTTTTACCAGCAGCACGGGCGCATGCAGGTGCGAGGCTTGCGCTGTCAATCCCATGTATAGGGCGATCGCAGTGCCTGCAATCGTAAGCGGCAGCGCGTACTTTTTAAGCAGCGGGAAATATGTTTTCATGGTGGCATGCAGTACCCAGCCTGTATAAAAGAATACCCCGTAATAGGCCAGGTGTTCGATTCTCGGCACAAGCCCCGGAGCATATTGGATAAACGGGGTTTTGAAAAGCAGCAGCGAGAGAAACGATAAAACAGCCAGCAATAAGAGCGCTACGGCGGGTTTTATCCGGAACATCATCAGGTCTGCGATGGTTTTGTTTTTGCTGATCATCGGCCAACACCACTTCATCATGCCGAGCCCCGCGAGGTACATGATGGACAGGTAATACAAGAACCAGAGATGCAGCGGCCCACGCCAGATAAGGATATCGCGGAGGATCGCCGCAGCGTCCGCGCCCGTAAAATGCGCGCCGCCGTCCGTTACGCGGTTGTAAACGCCGGGCAGGTAAGTGAGCGGAAGAATTACGATCAGCCCGACGATGAACGGGATGAGGATGCGTTGCGCACGATGCCTGAGAAACGCGCCCATGCCGATCTTCAGGTACAGCAGCCGGAAAAAGAAGCCGGCTATCAGGTAAAACAGCTGCATCCTGAAAATATGTATCAGGAAATAAGTGAGGTCAAAGGCAATGTTGCTATATGCGGCATCGTGATAGAACCCCGGGAAATCCCGCACGGTAAATGGCATGGCCGCATGCAGGGCAATGCCGAGAAACATGGCGAGCGCCCTGAGCGCGTCCATGCTGTATATACGGGCCTGGTTGCCGGCGGGGCCGGAGGTGTTTTGTGTCATATGCTTCGGGTGACGGGTGTTCTTTCGGCTTTTGCCCAAACGGATGATTGCTTTTTTGTGATAAAACGGTAAAAACCGTGAAAAACCGCCAGGTTCATAAATGAAAAATAAAACGGAACGTACAAAAGCTTTACCTTCTTTTGCTGCAACGCCAGCGCGTAACCCAGCAGAGACGCGGCATAGAAGCCGGTCTGCAAAACGAGCAGCATGATGTAGAAGCTACCGGCACCCTGCCACACCAGTGCAACGTTGGCGACAAAAGCCAGCACCAGGCTGAGCGGGGCGAGCGTCCACCGGAGCACGCGGTGACCGATATATTGAAAAGAAAGCAGGCCGTAACGGAAAATATTCAGCAGCGGCGCCAGCATCACGATAGATTGGAAACCACCGGCGGCAATACGCACCTTTCGTTTATATTCTTCCCGGATATCCGCCGAAGGCGATTCCATGGCGTATGCGCCGGGCTCGTATGCGATGCGGTACCCTTCCATATTGGCACGCAGCGAAATAACAAAATCGTCCAGTATTACTTCGGGCTCCACCGGCCGGTACAGTTCCCTGCGGATAGAGAACAGCTCGCCCGCGGCGCCTACAACAGAATACAGCGCAGCGTCCAGCCGTTTCAGCGCAGACTCGTATTTCCAATACACGCCTTCCGTGCTTTCCGCGCCGTTGCCGTCTGCGGCGATCACTTTTTTTTCGCCGGCCACGCCGCCGGTGTGTGGATCGCTGTAATGCCTGGTTATATTAATTATCGCATCGCGGTTGAGCAGGGTATTGGCGTCGCAGAAAATGACCACGGGTGCGGTCACCTGTTCCATGGCGCGGTTCAGCGCCGCGGTCTTGCCGCGCCGGAACGGCTCGTGCATGAGGTGAACGGCAGGGTATTCGCGGATGATGTCCGGCGTACCGTCCGTAGAACCGTCGGTAATAAATATAATATGCAGCAATTCGGGCGGATAATCCAACGCCAGCGTATTTTCTATCTTTTCCCGTATCACTGCAGCCTCGTTGTACGCGGCGATCACCAGCGCGGCGGGCGGTGTAAAAGGGGCGGGCGGCGGCGGCGG
>JBQCFV010000642.1:0-3966 GCA_051958695.1 Chitinophaga sp.
ATTCACCGAATAATTTTTGGCGAGGGCGAGACCGCCGGCGAGCCTGGCCGAACTGCGGAACAGCGGACGGTCCAGCCGGAGGTAATACGATCCCTCGTACACGCCGGTATCGAGCGGTGTGCCTGCATTCAGCTCGGAGTAACCTACGGTGACGTCCATAAAGCTGCCCAGCAGGTTGTATTTGGTGTATTGCGCCTCCGTACCCCATGGGCGGGAATAATCGTTGTCCCAGCGGAAGCCCACCTGCGCGCCCTGCCCCGCGCCGAAGAGGTTGTTGTTGCTGACTTTGGCGGCAACGGCGCTCGTGGTAAGCTTGCGGAGGGCCACGCCATACTCGAACACGTCCTTGGTCACCACCAGGATGTCCACCGAATCGGGCCAGGCGGTCTGGATGGCATGAATGCGCGCATCCTGTATAAAAGGGCGGTTACGCAGGTAACGTTCGTTGTCGGCCAGCTCATAGGCGTTGATGGTGTCTTTTTCGCGGAAAAAGAGGTTCTGCCGGATCACCCATTCCTGCGAATCGAAATGCAGGCGGTTGGCGATGTGGATCAGCCGCATGCTGGTGGTAAAGGTGGTATCGTTGATGTTGCGGGGGCCGAAGGTGGCTACTTTGCGGTAATGGATACGGCGGATCGCTTTGCCGCTGTACGGCAAAAAGCCCTGTTCGCTCCTGGTCATGCTACTATCGTCCGTTGAAGGCGGAGGATCGTTGTGGCGGGAGATCTTGAACAAAACGGAATCCCGGTAACGACGGCTCTTCAGGGAGTCTACATAGGTATTCAGCTTCGAAAACCACCTTTTGCCCTGCGCGGGTATGGTATCGTTCTTTTGCGCAACGGCCTTTAGTGGCAGGCAACACATTGTCAGGTAACAGCTTAGGGTGATAATCAGTATTTTTCCTAACCCCTTCAACATTTCTATTGATCTCAGCAACAATACAAATTTTTAACCAATTAAAGCCGGGCCGCAAAAAGAAAGGGAAGGCCAAACTTCGCCGTTTGGTACCCTTCCCTTTTTATTGAAATGCAAAACGGGTATCAGTGCTGTACCGTCACGGTTCTTCCGCCTCTGCCCTGCTGATCGAAAACCCTGAAACGGATGGTACCTTTTTCCGCTACCGGCACCGAATACACGGCACTTTTGGCGTCAGGTTCCTTCCCGTTGACTGTATAACGGATCACCAGCCCCGGAAGTTGTACGTTCGCCCAAACTTTTCCTTCCGCGATGCGGACGCCCGCCGTCGGGATGCGGTAATTGTAGCCGCCGTTCAGCTTCGCCAGGCGCGGCAGCTCCTTTTTGCCGGCCACATTGGCGAAAACGTTCCACGCTTTGTTATAACCTGCTTCGTTTTGCGTCCATTCAGGGTCTTGCGCCCAGGCGCGCTCCGCCATGCCGAGCAATTTGGGCAGCATCAGGTATTCGAGGGCGGCGGCGCTTTTCAGCGTTTCGCCCCATAATGCGGACTGGATACCCACGATATTCCCCGCGCCGTATTCGGTCAGCCTGTCTTTGCCGACGAAGGTGGAAGCGGGAAGCGGGTTGCCTGCGGCGTCTTCTTTGGAATTTTTATAAAGGTCGAAAGGAATAAAATAGAAGGGTTTATCGATGTCAACATAACCACCCCAGTAAAAACCGGGCTCGTTGTAGTCGCGGAGATAGGCCATGTCGAAATAATAATTCGCCACGCCGGACAGCACTACTTTGTAGCCGCCGTTGGCGAGGCGGTAGGAAAGGTCTTCCATGCCGCCGCCCATCACGTTGTTCCATACGTCCACCATAAAGTTGCGCGCGCCAAAATCCGGGTTCACGATCATCACATCGCGGCCATCGCGTTTGGTCCTGCGCATGCCTGCCTCTTCCCAGCCGTACAGCTGGAGCCCGCGTTCGTTCACGATCTTCGCCACCCTGTCGTAAAAATACGGCCAGAGATCGTTCACCGTACGCAGCTTTTCGTCCGATGCGATCAGGCGCTGGCAGGCGGGCGAACGTTCCCAAACGCCGGCGGGTGTTTCATCGCCGCCCATGTGGATCACGTCCAGCGGGGCGCCGGCTTCCTTATGCATCGCGATCAGCCCGTCCGTCACTTTTTCGATAAAACGGTAAGTGGAGGGCAGGGCCACGTTGATCACATTGTCTTTCCATTCCTGCACGGAGCGGTACTGGCTTTTATCTTCCGGGTCGCTGAGACGGAACTCGCTGGCCGCCTGTTCGTTCCCCGCTTTCATGAATTTCGCGTAACGCGCGTCCATGGCTTTGATGGCGGCGCGGGCATGACCCGGCATCTCCACTTCGGGGATCACTTTGATATGTCTTGCTTTCGCGTAACGCAGTATTTCGATATAATCCGCCCTGGTGTACCAGCCCGTGCCGTTGGTATTGTTCACATCGGGGCCGGAGCCGTAGGAAGGCTGCAGCATATCCAGCTCGTTCACTGTATGGCCGCGGCGGCCGCCTACTTCGGTCAGTTCCGGCAGGCCGGGGATTTCGACGCGCCAGCCTTCATCGTCGCTCATGTGCAGGTGCAGCACGTTAAGCTTGTAAAGAGCGATCACGTCGAGGATGCGGAGTATTTCGTCTTTTGTCTGGAAGTTGCGCGACACGTCTACCAGGAATGAGCGGTAACCAAAGCGGGGCTTGTCTTTCACTTCAATGCCGGGAATGGCGGCCACACCATTTTTTGCGGTTCCCACCAGCTGGCGGAAGCTCTGGATGGCGTAAAAAACGCCTTCCGGGCTGCTGCTGTTCATTGTTACTTTATCCGCGGTCACGTTCAGGGAATATTCGTCTGAAGCCGCCGTCCCTTCCGTAGCCAATACGATAGAGCCGTTTTCCCCTTCGGCAGTTCGCAGCGGTTTCCCCAGTGCGGCGCCGAGTGCGGCGGCAAGGTATTCCGCTTCATTTTTCAGTCCCAGGCCGTAAGCGATCACATCCTTTGCGTCCAGTTGAAACGCACCTGCCGTATTGCGTGCGTTTGCCGGTGTGGGAAATATCCGCGGAAGCTGATCTTCAGGGATGTCGCTGATCACGCTGTTGCGTTCGTAAATGTCTTCCAGCGAAGTGCGCACTTTGGTTTCCTTTGCGGTCCTGCGCAGCTGTTTGTCCTGCGTGGACGGCACCACCGAAAAACCAATGCTGTAGCCTTTGGCCGGTGCATTGTCCCACACGATATACGGCCCGTCCGGCGCGTCGGTGAAGTTCGTCACCCATGCGCCCGACTCCACGCCGATCTGGATGGAATCGCCCGGCGCAAGCCCTTTGAAAATGTCCGTCGGCTTGAGGGTGTACAGGTGCCCGTTGACATGGCCGGGCACGATCGCGGGCGAAGTTTCCGTGCGCAGCGGGCTTACCATGCGGATAAAATTGAAGTAGATCGTCCAGCCGCTGGCGGGAAACGCCTTTTTTGTGGTGTTGGTGAGGGTGAAGACCGACCATGTTTTTGCTTCTCCCATAAAACCGTTTTCCTTCACTTCCCATTTGAGCTTCAGCCCGTTCTGCGGGAAAGGCGGCGTTTGCGCGAAGGCGGAAAAGGATAACAGCAAAAGAATAAACGTGATTCGTTGATGCATATGATCAGGGTTTAATTACGACAAGTCTGCAGAAAGACCGGTTTTGAGCGGGCCGGCTTCCGGAGCGGACAGGCGTAATTTTTACTTTGTAAATGTTTGATGGATGCTGCCGAGCAGGTAACCCTTCGGGTCGCTGGAATATTCCCAGAACATGACACCCGCCAGCCCGTGCTTTTGCACGTAACGGCACTTTTCGCGCACCGAACGCTCATCGTCGTACGTGATAAAGATGTGCTGCTTACGATGCCAGAGGTAGGGAGCTTTGGCGCGCCGGTCCCAGTGGCGTTTATAGCCCTGCGTCATCAGGCTGTCTTTCAGGCGGGTGTATCCCCCGCTGCGCACGCCTTTTACGGCCTGCCGGTTCAGCCCGCGTTTGCGGCCGTCCGGCAATTGCCAG
>JBQCFV010000643.1:0-4915 GCA_051958695.1 Chitinophaga sp.
ATTGCCCGGCGGAACGGCGGGAATGTTCGTATACTGTTCGTCGCCCGGCTGTTTCCAGCGGTCGTTCAGCACGCGCGGGGCGTTCTGTTCCGGGGTGGGCGCGCCGGACGCGTTGTAATACACGGGCAGGCGTTTGTCCGCACCGAACGCCACGGAGAACATCACGTGGAGCGACAAGCGTTTGTAACGCAGCGAAGTGCTTACGCCGCCGGTGAAATCGGGCTCCAGCTTACCGGTTTCCACCAGGAAGTTCGTATAGTCGTCGGACAGCTTGCCGTCCATGAAATTGAACATCGGCACGCCGTTCATATGGCTGAGGCCGGCGAAGGAATACGAATAAAAGGTGGAGTACGAGCGACCATTGAGCACGGCGGTACCGTTCAGATAGTCTTCCAGCAGGTTGTTCTTCTGGTTGTCCTTTATCACGTTGCGCGTACGGCCGCTGTTCACTGCCAGCTGCCAGGTAAAGTTCTTCGTACGCACGGGTATCACGTTCACGATAAAATCATATCCATAGTTCTCCATCTCCGAACCGAACACGATCGCAGCGTCCATCCCGTTCTCGGGCGGCACCTGCCGCGGAGACAGCACGTTGCTCACTTTCCTGAAGTAGTTGGTGGTAGCGCTCACGCGGCCGTTGAACAGGGAGATGTCCGCGCCCAGGTTCCAGGACTTTGTTTTTTCCCAACCCAGGTCCAGGTACGGCAGCGATTTGATGTTGAGGATGTATTGATTGTAAAGATTGCTCAGACCGCCGTCCGTCGCGATGAGGTATGGCGACACTTCTTCCACGGCATTTCCCTGGTAGCCATACGTGGCGGAAAGGTCGAGGTTGTTGAGCCAGGCCACGTCGCGGAACCATTTTTCGTTGGCCATGCGCCATTTGCCGCCAACGGACCAGGTGGGCTGGAAACGTTTGTTCTTGTCCTGCCCGAAACGGTTGGAGGCGTCCAGCCGCGCGTTGAAGTTAAGCACGTAACGCTGGCTGAAACCATAGAACGCGGAAATGTATTCGCTCAGGTAATTGCTTTCCTGGTTCACGATATGCGAGTTGGCGCGCATGGCCTCATGCAGGTCTTCCGCGGAGCCGTTGCTGATCAGCACCGGTTTCTGCGGAATGGGGGCAAAGGTTTCCCCGCGGTAGCGCAGGTAGCCGTAGCGGGTGGAAAGGTTGCTTTCGAGCTGCGAAGAGCGCGCTTCGATACCGCCCTGCACTGTTACGGAATGCACTTTGTTGAAAGTGCGGTTGTACACGAGGCTGTTGCGGAAAGTATAACTTTTGCTGGTGGAGCTTTGCTGCGCCATCAGGCCGCCGAAAGGAATGCGGCTGCTTTTTTCCTCGGCGGAGTTGGAAGGCACGCTGCCGGATTCATACCCGCGCTCGTTGGTAATGTACCAAGACAACTCGGTGGCGTACGATTTCTGCCCCGCGGTAGCGGAAGTATAGGACAGCAGGCCCTGGTATTCCAGCCCTTTCACCAGCTTCAGCCGTATGTCGGCCGTGGTGCTGAGGGTGCTGTTAGTATTGCGGTTGCCGGTATTGTCCAGCTCGTTCTGCACGTTGTAGAGGTAACTGTTTTTGCCCGGGATGGCGGTGCTGCCAGTGCCGCGTTTTTCGTGGTAGAACAGCGTGCCGTCCTCATTATACATCGGGATGGTGCGGGAAGTTTTGTAGGCGTAATCGAAGGGGTTCACACCGTAGGCAAAACCGTCGTTGTTCTGCACGCTTCCGTTCAGCAGCAGGTTCACCGTGAGCCGGTCGCCCAGGCGGAGCGTGGTGTTGGAAGATGCGGAAAAATTATTGACGTTGTTCCCTTTAGCTTCGCCGATCTGCTTTTGCATGTTCAGCGAAGTGCGGTTCAGCAGCTTTTCGTTGCCGCCGGAAATGCTCAGGCTATGGTTCTGGCTGAAAGCGTTGCGGAAGAGGTATTTGAACCAGTCCGTATTCTGGTTTTCCAGCTTGCGGAAGCCCGCCTCGTATTCCTCATAGCTGATCTCCTTGTTCTGCAACTGCTGCACGAGCCCGCCGTAACCGATGGGCAATACGTTGTAGGTATAGGAATCGCGGCCTTCGTACACTTCTTTGGAGAAGCGCATCAGCTCCTGAGAGTTCATGAGGTCGTACTGCCCGTAGCTGGGGCGCACGCCGAGGGAAAGACTGGTATTGTAGGAAACGGCTATCTGCCCGGGACGGCCTTTTTTGGTGGTGAGCACGATCACGCCGTTGGCCGCCTGCGAGCCGTAGATGGCCGTTGCGGACGCGTCTTTCAATACGGTGATCGTCTCGATATCGTTCGGGTTCAGCCATGAGATGGCATTGGAAGCAAGGAGGCGCAGGTCGCTGAGATCGCCCGCCAGGCTGCCGCTGTTGGGCGGCAGGGGCAGCGGGTTGCGCTGGATGATACCGTCCACCACCCACACCGGTTCCTGGTTGCCCAGGATGGTGGAAGTACCGCGGATGCGGATCTTGGGCGTTGAACCCACCTGGCCGGACTGCATCATTACGCTCATGCCGGGCACTACGCCCTGCAGCATCTGGTCGATGCTGGTTTCGCCGGCGATCTTGATATCGTCCGCGCGCACGCTGTACACGGCGCCTACGTATTTGCTTTTGCTGATGCTGGCGTAACCGTTCACCACCACGTCGTTGATGGAAAGGTCGCGGTGGCGCAGGGTGAGCGAAAGCACGGGCGCGTTGCTTTCCGTGGATCTGAGCAGGCTGGCCTGTTCGCGTTTCACGGTGAAGGCGATAAACCCGTTTTCCGTTCTGCGGAAGCCGACTTCCACGGATTCATAACCGAGCATGGAGAATATGACCACTGCGTTATCGGGAATATTCACGAGCGAGAAGTTGCCATTGGCCGCCGAAATGGTGCCCACGGTTGTATTTTTTACGCGGATGGAAACGCCGGGCAAAGGCTCGCCCGAAGCCGAGCGGATGGTGCCGCTGGCGGAACCGGGCGGCGGGGCCGGCTGTTCCGCCGTTATTTCCCTGCGCGACAATACGATGGTTTTGCCCCTGATCAGGTAAGTAACGGGCAGGTCTTTCAGCACCAGGTCCATCAGTTCTCCCAGCGGCATATCCTTTACGGACAGCGTGATGCGCTGGTTCTCGTTGATGGTGCTGGCGTTGCTGAACACCACATAACCGGTCTGCGCCTTGATGGCGGCAAACACGGTCTTTAAAGGGATCGTCTCGGCAGACAGGGTGACTGTCTGCGCATGGCCGGAGGCCGAAGCCTGGAAAATGGCGGCCACCATGAGGATCGCGGTCAGTTTCATCGCGTTAAAGATCAATTTTAGCCTGGCGTGATGAGGTCTTCCACCGGTCGGTCTCATCGCCAAAAAGATTTTGGAAGGGCCGCTTTTTCCCCGGTCGCCGGGCGGCCCATAGCATTTTTTTTGCATAAATTGCAAACGATTTGGTTGTTAATAAATGAGAATAGCAAGTCCGTTTAAGCCTCAACCGGATCATGTGAGACCGTCCCGGCTGCAACCGTGACGGTCCTTTTTTTGGCTGGTCCTTAACCTGGTATCTTTCAGTCTTTTATTCTGTCCTTTGTATGCGCTAGTTGTTCAGCACTATCAGCGTGCGTCCTTCAATCCTGAAGTCTACATCCGTTCTTCTTAATATTTCCAGCAGATCGGGCAATGCGATCTGCCTGTCTATTTCCCCAAGGAATGTTATATCCGGTATCCCGTTCTCATATACGACGTTGATGTCGTACCAGCGTTCCAGCTGGCGCATCACGTCTTCGATACCGGCCCCTTCGAAATTGAAGAAGCCGTTTTTCCAGGCCATGGTTTTGTCCAGGTCGGCATGGCGTACCTGCATTGCGTTATCGCCGCTGCCGAGCCTTGCCTGCTGGCCGGGTGTCAGCACCACGCCTTTTGCGGGCGCCGCCGTAGCGGCTACCTTTACGCCGCCGCTTAACAGCGTGGCGGCAATATCTTTTTCATTTTCGTAAGCATTGATGTTGAAAGCGGTGCCCAGCACGGTAACGGCCACCCTGCCGGCGGCGTTGACCCGGAACGGCTTTGATGCTTCTTTCGACACTTAAAAGTACACTTCCCCGTTAATAGCCACTTTGCGTTCGTTGCCCGTAAAAGCGACGGGGTAACGGATGGAGCTGGCGGCGTTCAGCCACACCTTCGTGCCGTCCGGCAGCGTTACGCGGAACTGCCGGCCGCGGGGCGTGGTCATGGTATTGTAGACGATGCCCGGAGCATCGTTCTCTGTATCGGAATAGCTCAGCTGCCCGTTGGAGAGCACTACGTCGGCGCCCTGCTGCTGCACGATGGTGCCGTTGGCAAGACTGTCCAGCACTACCTGGCTGCCGTCGGAGAGCGTGAGGATGGCGCCTTCGCGGCCGGGGGATATTTCCGCCGGCGCTGCGGCGATATGGGAAGAAGGCGTTGTTTGCTGTTGCGCGGCCCAATACCAGGCGCCGGCGCCGAGGAACAACACGGCTGCGGCCGCCCAGCCCCAGCGGCGCAGGGAATGCAGGCGGCGTACCTTTGCGGGCGCCGCAAAGGCGGGAATTTCCTGTTCTATCTTCTGGGAAATGCGGCTGGCGTCGTAGGCATAGAAGCGGCCCAGCCCCTGGGATACCTGCTGCGGGTCTGTCAGTTCCCCGAGCAGCCTGCGGTTATCCTCAGCGGCGTTCAGCCATTCGTCCAATATACGTTGCTCTGCTTCATCCAGGCTGGTTTCCAGGTATTTACCGATCAGCCGGACGATCTGGTCATTGTTCTCCATCATGCCCATATACCTCTATAACAACTAATGCGTCAGATCCTACCGGCCTGCTCAAAAAAAATTTCAGGTTTGCAGCAGCGAGAGCGCCGTGATGAGCGCTGGCAGGGAAATCAGTTCATTTTTCAGCAGGGCGGTGCGCAGCAGCCCCACTCCTTT
>JBQCFV010000644.1:0-2775 GCA_051958695.1 Chitinophaga sp.
CGGCAGGTGAGCAGCACGCCCAATGCGAGCATGCCGGTACCGGTCATTACAAGCGCAAGCGGCAACGCGCTGTTCCTTTCATCAAGACTCACAAATACTGATGCCAGTGCGCCCGCGCCCATTTGCAAAGCGCCCATCAGCGAAGAAGCGCTGCCCGCGTTCCTTTCGAACGGCGCAAGCGAAAGCGCGGCCGTGTTCGGGTTCACAAAACCAAGACAGCAAAGCAAAATGAACAGCAACACAAGCGTAGCCCAAAGCCCCAGCCAGCCGTTCAGCACGCCGGTAACGAATATCAGCCCCGTAATGGATTGCACCGCCAGCGCCACCGGCAATATCTGCTCGCTGGTAAACCTGCGCAGCAGCAGCGTGTTCACCTGGCTGGAACCGATAAATCCAACGGACAAAGCGGCAAAGATCCAGCCGTAAGTTTTTTCGCTCACCTGGAAAACATTCATGAACACTTTCGGCGAGGCGGACACATAAGCGAACAGCGCGGAGAACGCGATGGCGCCGGTAAGCGTGTAAGTATAAAACTGCGGTACCTTTGCCACACGCCAGAAATTGCGGAGTATGGGCGCGGGCTTGAGCGAAAGCGAAGCGTCCGGTTTGTAGCTGCCGGGCAGCCAGAAGACGGAAGCGGTCAACATCAGTATGCCCATTACCGTTAGAATGATAAACACCGCATGCCAGCCGATGGAGCTGGTTACATAACCGCCCACCGTAGGCGCGATCATCGGCGAGGCGCCCACTACCAGCATCAGCAATGCGAACACTTTTGCGTTCTCGTTCACCGGGAAGAGGTCTCGTACCATCGCCATGGAAGCCACCGTAGCCGCGCAGCTGCCAACGGCCTGAAAAAAGCGCAGCACAATAAAGTGATCGATATGCTGCGTAACCGCGCAACCCGCGGATGCGAGAATGTATACCAGCAGGCCGATGTACAGTGGTTTTTTGCGGCCGTATTTATCCAGCAGCGGGCCGTACAGCAGCTGCCCCGCGGAAATGCCGATAAAGTAGCTTGACAGCGTAAGCCCTACATGCGACACGTCCGTGTGAAGGTCTTCAGCAATGGCGCGGAAGCCGGGCAGGTACATATCTATTGTAAAAGGGCCGAGGGCGGTGAGGCTTCCGAGAATGAGGATCAGGAAGAAGTAGGTCGAACGTTTCAAAGCCGGGGAAATTTCCGCAAAGATGAGCAGAAAATCCGGCTTTGGAACATAGAATTATTTGATGGAAGTATAGTTAGCGCTGCTGCTGCAGGATGCCATACTCCAACCCGCGGATCTCCGCCAGCCCCTTCAAACGCCCGATGGCACTGTATCCGGGGTATGTTTGTTTGTGCAGGTCGTCCAGCATCTGATGGCCGTGATCGGGGCGCATGGGCAGGGAAACTTTCCGGCGTTGCATGACCTGCACAAGTTCTTTCACTACGGCGTACATGTCAACATTACCATCAAGGTGATCGGCTTCATAGAAATTGCCGCTGCCGTCGCGGCGGATGTTGCGGAGATGCACGAAATGAATATGGTCGCCATGACGGCGGACGATGCCGGGCAGATCATTGTCCGCACGTACGCCCAGCGAGCCGGTGCAATAACACAAACCGTTCGCGGGAGAAGGCGCGGCGTCGAGAATGGCTTGCAGGTCTGCTTCCGTACTTACGATGCGGGGCAGGCCCAGCAAGGGATACGGCGGATCGTCCGGGTGAATGGCGAGGCGCATGCCGAGCGATTCCGCTACGGGCACAATTTGTTGCAGGAAATAAAAAAGATGTTCGCGGAGTTTACCGGCATCGATGTGCGCGTATTTGTCCAGCGCGGCCAGCACGGCTTCGGGCGTAAAACGGTCGTCACTTCCCGGAAGGCCCAGCAGGGCGTTTTGAAAAAGGGTTGTTTTCGCCGTTTCGTCCATTTTTTCAAAATGCGCTTTTGCGGCGGCGATCTCCTGCTGCGAATAATCTTTTTCCGCGCCGGGCCTTTTGAGCAGGTAAAGATCAAAGGCGATGAACGCGTTGCGTTCGTAATACAGCGCGCGGCTGCCGTCCCGCATCGGGTAATTCACGTCCGTACGCATCCAGTCCATCACCGGCATAAAATTATAGGTAATGGTAAGAATGCCGCAGGCGGCGAGGTTTTGCAGGCTGATCTTATAGTTGTCGATATATGTTTCGAAGCTGCCGGTGCGGCGTTTGATATCTTCATGCACGGGGAGGCTTTCCACTACGGACCAGCGCATGCCGGCCGCTTCTATGAGTTGTTTCCGGTGATCGATCTCTGCGATGGTCCATATTCCCCCTACGGGTACCTGATGAAGTGCGGTAACAACGCCGGTACAGCCGGCCTGCCGGATATCTCCCAGGCTCACGGGATCGTTGGGGCCGAACCAGCGCATCGTTTGTTCCATTGACATGTGCGGAATGTTTAAAAACCGCGGTAATATCTGAAAAAAAGAGGAATGGTTGTGAAGGTGATGGGGTTACATCGTTGTAATTCGTTTACCGGGGTTGGACGCTGCATATAGCTACCGGTTTATTGGGAAGGGTGTTAACACCGCCCTACCCCACTTCATTCCCAACACAAGCTCCCGCCACAATACCCGCCAGCTGCTCCCGCCACTTCACCACTTCGCCGATCACGATGATCGCGGGATTGGCAACGCCTTCCGCCTCGGCCAGCGCCGCAATGTCCGACACGCTGCCGGTAACGATACTTTCTTCGTCCGTGGTACCGTTCTGGATCACGGCCACCGGCGTTCCCGCTTTGCCGGCCTCTTTAA
>JBQCFV010000645.1:0-2573 GCA_051958695.1 Chitinophaga sp.
CGGGTCTATCTGGTTACGCAGCGCGTCGTATTTGGCCTGTATGTTTTCCCGCATCAGCCTTTCCGTTTGCAGCTGGTATTCCTTCCATCCTTTGTAATAATAAATAATGCCGTTGAAAGTGAGGATGAGCAGGTAGAAGAGAAAAGTGCCGAAGTTGAGGTCGTAGCTGAAGCTGCGGGCGCTTTCCCATGCTTCGTAGCGGTGGAAAAGAAGGATGTCGAAGGCGGCGTACACCAGCCCGAAACCCACGGAAGCTACCGCGCCGTAAGCGAGCAGGCTGAGCCCGAGAATGACGAGCTTTTTTGGCCCGGTATGCCGCTCCACCCAGGCGGAAAGCCAGATGGCGCCCATCCATACGATAAGCCCGTATACCACGTACACCGCGCTGAACAGCTGGCCTCTCACGCCCCACACCCGCATGCCTTCCACGAACGTGTGGTCGAACAGCTTGAAGATGGTGCTGAGAATGTAAAGGATCACGATCCTGGAAAGATAACGGAAAGCCCTGCCGGTAAAGAATTTGTAGTGCTGCTGAAAATCCATGTCGGTGATTCGCTTGATTAAAAATATGCATTTTCCCTGAACCAGCTGAAAGCTTCATACACGGCGGTTTTTATGGGCGTGTACCGCAATTGCAGCTCCCGTTCCGATTTGCGGCCGGTGTAATAGTTCTGCAGGCAGAGCAGGTACGCGGACGTATAATTGAGCCTGGGAGAGCGCCCGCTGAGCTTCGCCAGTGCGGAACCGGCCATGCCGGCGATCTTCAGTGCCAGCGGCGGTATCCTTATCAATAATGTTTTGCGGTGCTGCGCATCGTCCACCAGCCTGAAGAACTCGCGGTAGCTCAGGTTTTGCCCGGCCAGCAGGTAACAGTCGCCCGTTTTTCCTTTGTCGATGGCGTTGATGATACCGCGGCAAACGTCCTGTATGTGCACGAAGTTTTTCCCGCCCGGCGGGTGGAACAGCATGCGTTTGCCCACGCCGTACAGCAGCAGCTTGCCCGAGCTGGGTTTCACATCGTTCGGCCCGATCATAAAAGTGGGATTTACGACCACGGCGGGCAGCGCGGCGCGTTCCACCTGCTCCAATACGTATTGCTGCGCGAGGTATTTGCTGTTGATATAACCGGAGTTGACGTTGAACAGCGAAAACCCGTTCAGCTCCGTGCCGGGTTGCTGGCGGCTGCCTGGGCCAATGGTGTTGGCCGTGCTCACGTAAATAAGTTTTTCAACCTGGTGATGTAAACACGCGCGCACAACATGCTGCGTGCCGGTAAAATTCACCCTTTCGTATTCGTCGAACGAAACGCCCCACTGGTCGGTGATGCAGCCGGCGTGTACCACCACTTTACAGCCTTCCACGGCTTGCATCACCTGCGCGGCATCGTCCAGCCGGCCGGTGAAAATCTCGCAGGGAATGTCGGCAATCGCCTTCAGGTCTGCCGTGGGGCGCACCATGATCTTTACTTCGTAGCCGAGGCGGTACATCTCTCTCGTAAGATGGGAGCCGAGAAAGCCGTTAGCGCCCGTTATCAGCACTTTGGTCATATCGGGTAACTGATTTCTTTTTTTACTTCCCGCGATACCAGCTTCAGCTTGAAACCGGCGGGCAGCAGCTGCATGAGAAAATGACTGATCCTGTTCATGGCGCCTGGTATGATAACCGGCTGCCCGGCCAGCGTTTTCCGGATGGCCAGTTGCGCGATTTCGTGCGTGGGCAGCAGGCCCATTTTGCCTTTCAGCCCCTGGCCGATGATCCTGCGGGCGGTGCCGGAATTGGTCAGTATCGGTCCCGGGTATACGACGCTCACGGAAATGCCCGTGCCCGCCAGCTCTTCCTTCAACCCGAGTGAAAATACGGAAATAAAGGCTTTGGAAGCGGGGTACACCGTTTTGTACGCGATGGGCGTGAAAGCGGCCATGCTGGATATGTTCATGATGAAACTTTTATCGTGCTGCAGCAAGTGCGGTATCAACAGGCGGGTGATGAGCGCCGTGCCGCGCACGTTCAGTTGGATGATGCGGTCTATCTTCTCCAGCGGCGCTTCGGTAATGGCTTCCGTACCGCCGATGCCCGCGTTGTTGATCAGGAAATTGATGGGGTATTGCCGGATAATGTCGCCGATACGTTCTTCCAGCGCACCGGGACCGGTGAGATCAAATTCGAACACGCGCACGTCTACCCGGTACGTTTCCATCAGCTGCGCGGCGAGCGAAGCGGTGTTGCCGCGCGGCAGCGCAACGAGCACGATGTGCATGCCCATGCGGGCGCATTGTATGGCCAATTCCCGGCCGAGCCCTGCGCTGGCGCCGGTGATGAGCGTGTATTTCATTGTTCGGCGAGTGTTTTGAACTTTGTCATGGTTTTAATGAGGTTGTTGTGCACGATAGGGTCAGACACCCAGCGGGGGATCTTCCGGCTGCGGCAGCACGCGGTACTCTTTCGCGTTCACGTTCCATTCGCGGCCTTTCACCGGGTCTTTCAGCAGGCTGACAATACCGGCCCGGCTGGCCCTGACCAGGAACACGGCTTTGATCTCCCGTACTTTTTCGTGGTTGGCCGCCGCTATCCAT
>JBQCFV010000646.1:0-2111 GCA_051958695.1 Chitinophaga sp.
GCCATTTGCGCGCGCCACGCCGGTGCGCTCGAAGCGGCGAAGCAGTCCATTCAACAACAGCGGCAGGGCGCAAAAGTGCTGGCCGCTATGGTGGACATGGCGGATAAACAGGCCGTGCTTTCCTTTGCGCAGCAGGTAAAAGAAACGTTCGGCGACACGCCGGCCATACTGGTGAACAATGCGGGCATTTTTACGCCCGGCGCCGTGCACGAAGAAGAGGACGGCCACCTGGAAAAGATGATGGCCGTGAACCTTTACAGCGCGTACCATCTCACCCGCGCCTTTATTCCCGCCATGAAAGCCGCGCGCAAAGGCCACGTGTTCAATCTTTGCTCCACCGCCAGCCACAAAGCGTATCCCAACGGCGGCTCCTACAGCATCACTAAATTCGCGCTCCTGGGTTTTTCAAAAAACCTGCGGGAAGAAATGAAACCCTTCGGCGTAAAAGTAACGTCGGTCAGCCCCGGTCCGGTGTGGACGGCCAGCTGGGAAGGTTTCGAAGCCCCGGCGGACCGGCTGATGGAAGCCAGCGACGTGGCGGACATGATCTGGGCGGCATACAACCTCAGCCCGCAGGCGGTGGTGGAAGACATCCTGCTGCGCCCGATGCTGGGGGATATTGGATGAGAATGAGCTATCTGCGCTCGCAGACCGTTGTGAAGACATCGGCTGCGCCCGATGCCTGGAGATACTGGATGAAAACGGGCCGCGCATTCTCCCTTTCAAACGGGGCAGGCCGGATGAAATCCTTTCCTGTAGCGGATTTTACCACTTTTTTAACTTTCTTTTAACGCATAGCCCGCGATTGCCGGTGCGGCTTTGGTTAAATTTGTTCCCAGAATGAATGTGCATACTGTCATTGTAAAGAAAAGTTTATTCGCGCTGCTGCTTTGCCTGAGCGCAGCACTGTCCGCCAGCGCGCAGGAGTTCCGTTTTACCACGCATAGCAGCGCCAGCGTGATCGCCATGGACGAAATGGTGCGCGTGCAGTTCCTGCTTGAAAATCCCGAGAATTTCAGCGGGCAGCTTACCCCGGTGTTCAAAGGTTTTACCGTGGTGCAGGGCCCTGAAGTGATGCAAAGCACTTCCTATGTGAACGGGAAAATGTCCAGCTACGTCTCGTATTCCTATGTGCTGCAGCCGCAGGCGCCGGGGCATTACACCATCCCGGGCGCTACCGCGCGGGTGAACGGCAGGCTGGTAAAAAGCAATCCCATCAATATCGAAGTAGTGAAAGGCGGTCCCGGCTCGCAAAAGCCGCAGCAGCAGGCACAACCGCAGGCGCAGACGCCGCAGCCGCGCCGCAGGGGCTATGGCGGCGCGTACGGCGAATCGCACCCCGGTGTGATCCGCAAGGGAGAGGACGTAAAAGACAAGCTGCGTAAAAATATTTTTGTGAAAGTGGAGGTGGACAAAACCACCGTGTACGAAGGCGAGCAGATCACCGCCACCTACAAGCTCTACACCCGCCTGCCCACCAATTCCAACGTTACCAAAGTGCCCGCGTTCAAAGGTTTCTCCGCGAAAGACATCGAGCTGCCCAACCCGCCGCGCGCGCAGGAGGAAATGGTGAACGGCGTGCCTTTCAACGTGTTCGTGATCCGCAAAACCTTATTGTTCCCGCTGCAATCCGGTGAGCTGGAGCTGGACCCCGCCGAGGTGGACAACCAGGTGCATTTCGTAGTGCTCGGCAGCCGTAAAAAACGCGCGGCCAACGATCCCTTCAACGACCCGTTCTTCCGGGACGCGTTCGGCGGCAGCCCTTTCGACGACTTTTTCAGCGACGATCCCTTCAGCACGCCGGAATACCAGGTAGTGCCGTACAAGATACAAAGCCCGGTGGTGAAGGTAACCGTAAAACCCTTGCCCGCGGAAGGCCGCCCGGCCAGCTTCAACGGCGCGGTAGGCAAATTCACGATGAAGGCCGAGCTGGATAAAAAAAGCCTCAGCACGGACGATGCGCTCACCCTGAAAGTGAACATTTCCGGCCAGGGCAACGTGAACCTGCTGAACGCGCCGCCGCTGAACATTCCGCCCGCATTCGAAAAATACGATCCTGCCGTTACCGACAACATCGAAAAGAACAGCAACCCGCTGCGCGGCACCCGCCA
>JBQCFV010000647.1:0-2251 GCA_051958695.1 Chitinophaga sp.
TTAAAGCAGGAGCGCGCGCAAAACCCCGCGCAGCCGGATTATATCTTTATCAAAAGCGGCTACGAACAACTGAAGGTCCAGCTGGACGATGTGCTGTACATCGAAAGCGCGGGCAATTACGTCAACTTTGTGCTGCAGGACAAAAAGCTGCTGTCGCGCCTTTCCATGCACGAAGCGATGGCGCTGGTACCGTCTTCGCGGTTCACGCGGGTGCACCGTTCCTATATCGTGGCAAATGGCAAAGTGGACAGGATAGACCGTACCTGCGTGTATATCGGGCAGGCGGTGATCCCTATCGGGGCGGCGTATGGCGAGGCCGTGGGCAGGATTGCGGGGGATGAGTGAAATGTGTGCGGGTGGAATTTCGGAGAACTATGTGCCGGTGCAGGGCGGAACTTCCGTGAAGCGGAGAACTACGTGCGTGCAGGACAGAACTTTTTGGGAAGCTGAAAACTATGTGCCGGGTGCGCCGCGGGACTTCCGAGGAAGCGGAAAACTATTTGCCGGGTGCGCCGCAGAACTTCCGTAGAAGCGGAGAATCATGCGCGCATACACGCGGAACTTTCGGGGAAAAAAACAGGCGCTGCAAAAGCAGCACCCGTGTCCTGTCAGTGTACTCGGTTTTAACACTTTCTTTGAATAGTGTACAATTTATAATGCTATTGGGGAAAGTACAAATATATATTAAAATATTCTTCAAATTAAAATTATATTAATTTCAGGCGCCGGTGGCTTAAATGCCTATATTTGGGCAAACAGCTTCAGATGAAAAAGATATGCATAATGTTATTGGGCGGGATATTCAGCGTTACCGCGGCACTGGCCCAGCAGGAAATAACACCGGCGCAGCCGGGCGTCACTTATGGAAAGTCCATCACCCCTGAATCGGCCATCAGCATGGGAGACCTACTGGATAAGCTGCAGGCAGGCACGGATTTTACCGGCAAGATCGAGGGAAAAGTAGTGGAAGTATGCAAGAAAAAAGGCTGCTTCATGAAGCTGGAAAGACCCGGCGGCGATGCGGTAATGGTGAAATTCAAGGATTACGGTTTTTTTATGCCGCAGAACATCGTCGGTAAGACCGTGGTGCTGGAAGGCGAGGCGAAAGTGAACGAGACCTCCGTTGAAAGGCTGAAGCACTTCGCGGAAGATGCGGGCAAGAGCAAGGACGAGATCGCAAAGATCACGGAGCCGAAGAAGGATATTGTGATTGAGGCGGACGGGGTTGTGGTGAAATGATATTCGCGCAAGAATATTGATCAAACCTTCCGGTGAAAGCCGGGAGGTTTTTAGTTTTGTACTGTTCTTATGTTACTATTAAAATCCTTTATCTATGAAAAAGATCATCCTTTTTGTGTTAACAGTTTTGTCATTTTATGCAGGCCGGTCTCAAAACATCTTTCCTGATTCAGGGAAAACAGGCATCGGTACAAATACGCCGTTATATAACCTTGACGTGATCGACAATTCTTCCGTGGTATATGCGCCAGGCGTGAGCACGGCGGCAATACCCGCCGGCACTGCCGTTCATATTTCCAACCGCGAAGCGGCTAACTCGAAAGGTGCATTCATCTATCTGGTTTCAGCGAATTCGGCGCCATATAACCAGGTAGCCTATGTTGGAGTAGTGTCTGTTCCGGGAGCCACGCATTCACCTGATTTCGTGATTGGCCAAAGGGCTGTTAACGGTTCGGGATATCTCGAACGACTGCGTATCGCTTCCAGCGGGAACGTGGGCATAGGAATCACGCCCGGCGCCGCTAAGTTTGAGGTGGGAGGGCTGGTGCAAACATCTGGTATCCTGGGTGGGTTCAGGTTCAATGAAAGACAGGGAACCGGTCATGACTACCAATGGTATGCATCCAATGGAAATGCCTTCCTATATGATCACAATGACGCCGCCAACAGGATGGCGATAACGTCCAACGGCAATGTCGGGATCGGCACAAACTATCCCGGTGCTTACAAACTGGCGGTGGAAGGTATAATTGGCGCACGGAAAGTGAAGGTGACACAAAATGCCTGGGCGGATTTTGTATTTCGTCCTGATTATGAGTTGCCGCCATTATATGAATGGGAAAAATTTATCATTGAAAAGGGGCACTTGCCTGGGATGCCTAATGAAAAAGAAGTGAAGGAAAACGGCCTGGATCTGGGAGAAATGAATAAGAAGCTCCTCCAAAAGGTCGAGGAGCTCACCCTTCACCTTATCAACCAGCAAAAAATAAACGACCTGCAATCGAAAAGGATC
>JBQCFV010000648.1:0-3118 GCA_051958695.1 Chitinophaga sp.
CTTTTTCCTGGAATGAAGATATTTTATGAGGTCATGCAGGTCGCTGCGGCTGATCACGTCTTTTTTGAAGGCCGGCATGGCGCCGAGCCCGTGACGCACCTGGAACTTTTCCACGAAGCCGGGCGTGGGTTTGTTGTTTAAAGCCGGCCCTAGTCCCTGCTCTCCCATCGGGTGGCATTTCTGGCAGTATTTCATGTACTGGTGACGGCCGTTTTCCAGCGCCGCGCTTTCACGCGCGCCCTGCATATCGCCTTCCGGCATTCTCCTGGCGGAACCGCATGCGATGCAGCAGGCCATCCCCGCTATGAATATCATCTTTTTCATAAGCTGCTTTTTTTAGTGACCTTCCAAAGCACGCCGGTATGCTGAACGGGTTGCGATTGCCCGTCCGCCGTTGTCTGCAGTATACCGAAATCCACTACGTAAAGACTTTTGCCGTCCGGGTCGAATTGCACGGACACCGGCCGTTCCAGCCCTTTGGTGCCCAGCTTGCTGGCAGGGCCGTTCTTTTTGCCGCGGTTGCTCATAAAATCTTCCACGCTGCCGTTGTTCACATTGACGCGCACCACGCGGAAACCTACGGGAGAAAGCACTTTGCCCACGCCCGGCGCCATATCGCCAAACTGCGCGATGAACGCTTCGCCTTTCCAGCCGAAAACATCGCTGGTGGAAAAATCGATGCCGTTGGAAGAAGAATGCACGGCAAGCGTGGCCACCGGTTTGGGCACTTCGCCCGGCTGCGATTGCAGCAGCTTTTTCACCGGTTCGCCGCCCGGCCGTTTGAAAAGCGCAATGGGTTTGCCTTCCGCATAATCCGGCCATCCGTACCAGCTGCCTTCGGTAATCTCCCAAAGCACGTCGCCGGTGCCCCATACCGGGCGGCTGCCGCGCACGTCCGGACCGTTTTCCGTGACGTACAATTTACCGTCGGGCGATTCGGCCAGCCCGTAAGGGTTGCGCAGGCCCCAGGCCACCAGCTGCAATTCTTTTCCCTGCAAAGGTACACGCAGGATGGCGCCGCTGCAGGGCAGCCTGCCTTTGATCACCATGCCTTCGGTGGAGGCGGAATCAAATGGCAGATACGGGCCGGTGACCGTTCTGGCGCCGCCTTTTGTGTTCAGTATATCACCGGATTCATAGTTTGCGCCGCTGAGCGTAATGTCCATGCAGGGAATATCATGCAGCTGCGGAAAACGTTGCAGCCAGCCGAACGCCGCATTGTCCGGCCCTACCACGCCGCTGTTCGTGACCGTGCCCGTTCCGAAATAGATGTGATCGTCCATTATTACCGGGCCATTCACATGGTGATCACCGTTGCCCGGCAGACCTTCCACTATTACCGTTTGTTTGCCTCCGGGCGTCACTTTTAATATCTTCCCGCCTTCCTTCTGCCCGCCTTCCGCGATGTAAAAATTTCCCTTGTACCATGCAATGCCCGTCCACGGCCCGTTCTCCTCACCTTTCATCACTTCCTGCGCCTCACCGTTTACGATGCGGAGCAACCGCGGCGCGGTGAACACTTCCCCGTAACTGTAACCGGCTTCTATTACATAAGGCACGCCCTCATCGTTGAAACATACCGCCGTGGGAAAGTTCAGCCCCGCCGCCACCACTTCCGCGGTATAACCCTCCGGCAGAACGATATCGGCAGGGTTTGTTTCGCGAACGGCCGGCGCACCGGTCTGCCCGCCGCCTTTCGACTTCCGCGAAGCGTAACAGCCGGCAAGCAGCGCGATCAATACAACATGCAGCAGCAGGGAATATGTTTTCATATGATGCGGTTTGTACTTAGCAGTTCAAAATACGTACCGTTCAACAGCCGCAAATACGCCAGCAGAAAGGATTATCAACTATGACCGTTTCGCTACAGATGAGCAATTAATTCAACAAGGCGTTTCGCCCGGCCCTGCGCGGCCGCAACGAAAAGCCGCGCCACTGCACGAATACAAAGCAACAGCAAAACACGCCGCCGTGGCTTCGCCGTGAAGTACCAGCTTCAGCGGCCAGCGGGCAGCCCATCCTGTTTCAATCCGAAAAAAATTACCTGCAGGACCAGTTTGATGTATTGTCGGAAGAACAACGGCAGCTGCCGCGCATCTATCTCGAACACAACGCTCCGCACGGCCTGCATGCCGAAACGGAACATGTGGTAAAGGATGAAGACGTGACCGGGTCCCAGGGGGATTTCCATTTCTCCGCCAGCGGCACATGCCGGTCGTTCAGCGGTACGGCGATCTTTTCCGCTTCCGGCGAATCAAGCAGAATATACGGGTCGAAAGAATATGCAACATGGTCTGCCTCGCCGAGATGAATGCCCGCGGCTTCGAGGCAGTAATGAATGGCGTGAAAAGGCAGCTCGTATGCGGAAAAGGGAATGGGGCGTTTGCCGTGCTTGATGTGGGTAAAACGTTCGTCTTCGGCTGCCGCCAGCAGCTGCCTGTCTTTCAGCAGGCACGCCGCGGAATCGTGAAAGGCGGCATTGATACCAAGTGTGTACATAAGCAGTGATTTTGAATACAGTTACAGGTGACTCCCGTCACTGAAACCGATGCAAAACCATGCCAGCCGGTGCCATGGTGAACGTCTGTTGCGATTGTGGCAGATGCGCTACATTGACGACCACGACCACGACCGCCACGGCACTGCGGCGAATATTGCATTGCAGTAAGCTGAAGGCGCGTCAGTTCCGCAACGCCTGCTGCATTTTTTCAGTGGCGATCACGATGCGCATCATGCGGTATTCGGGGATGCAAAGCATTTCGGCAAGCTGTTTTACTTCCTGCAGGGTGATGTTGCTGATATTATGCAGCCATTCGCGCAGTTGCGACGGCGCGATATCCGCGTCGCGGCACAACTGGCCGGGCGAAATACGGAGGATGATCTCGGGAAAAGTAGTGATGCTGTTATTCCAGATAAGTTCCCTGATGGCGGTATACGGCTGATGTATCATATGGTCTTTTTGGGTCCGGTTACTTCAAACAAATTTGAGGCCTGTTCACTGTCGTGTGGTTTGTTTCTGAATATTAAAATGTTAAACCCCCAAAGGCGGTGTAAGGGGCTGTCGCCCGTTGTGGGATTAATTACACAAATGCGGCGTTTTATTTAAAAAAGAAAATAT
>JBQCFV010000649.1:0-2050 GCA_051958695.1 Chitinophaga sp.
TTCGGCTTTGTCGAGGTCCTGCGTGTACATCGCCATGTTGCTTTGCATCATGTAGTAACCGGAACGGATGGGTTTGATGAGCAGCTTGGGATATTTGATCTGGTTCAGCAGGCGGGTGGCTGTTTCCACGTCGCCGGCTTCCACTGCTTCCTGTATGAGGCGCATGGGGCCGAAAAGAAAATGCGTGACGATGCAGATCACTGCGACAAACAATACAATGGCGGCTTCCCACCAGCCGAACGCGATGCCCAGGGCAATACCGGCCGCCAGCAGCACGATGCCGAGGGGGAGACGGTATTTGATAAATAAGTTGAATGCTTTCATAATATTTCAAAAACGAAGGGCAAAGATACAATAAGAAAAAAGGAAAAAGCGGGGCAAAATGCGCTCCCGCTTTTTCCTTTTTTGATTTGTGGAGTTACGCTTTTATTGCCTGCTGAATGAATATACTACATAAGCAGTTTTTCCTTCATAAGTCACCGGTGCGCGCCAGACCATTGAAGCGTTGTCCGCGCTTTGCAGTTCCACGCGGTAGCCGTCGGTGATGTTTTTGGCTTTCACGCCGTCCATCAGTTCCTTGAACTGGAGCATGATCACGCCATCCTGGTTGAGCGTGCTCCACACGATGTTCTGCATGCCGGGGGGGCAGGTGGTGCCGGTGGAAGTAAGGGTGTAGGAGCCGTAGCTGTTGCTGGGCAATACCCAGTTGCTGCCCACGAGGCAATCCGGCGGAATATCGGAGAATACGGTTTTGATCTTGGCCGTTGAAGGCAATCCTTCATAGCTCACATCGTTCAGCGTCCATTTGCCTGTTGCGTTTTTACGCATGCCGCTGGCCGTCGGGGCAGACGCTCCTTTTTGCGAAGCGCAGGCGCTCAGCAGCAGCGCGGCTGCTACGGGTGCCATCAAAAAGCGGGTCAGTTGCTTTATCATTTTCTGGATGTTTAGTGCATAGGTAACAAATTTCCGGCCAAAGTGTTGCGGGGCGGGAAGGGGCGCAAAGCCGCGCCGGCGCAGACCGGAACATTGCGGCGTAAAAGGGCCCGCCGGTTCAGCAGGCCCTTTTCATAAGGGTTATCGCGGGAAATACAGGTTGGTTTGTAATGGGTTATAAACAGGCCGCGCCGGAAGCAGAGATACGGCAATGCGGCCCGCCCCGGCGGAAATTCCCACGGGTGCCGGTAAAGTTTCTACGCCTCCACTTCAGCGCGGCGCTGATAACGGGGGACGGAGTAATCCAGCAGGCTGTCTGCCGAAGGTTCGCGTTGTACCCCATGCAGCATTTCTCCCTGCCCGCATACCAGCCAGCGGATATTGAGCTCGGGAAAATGGCGGGCGATGTCGGCCACGATGTCTACGCTCGGCTTGGCGCCGTTAGCACGGAACAGCCGGGCGATCTTTTCGCAGCTTTTATAACGCAAGATACGGCTGAACGCCGTAGTACTGAGGCCTTTATACTCCATGAAGGATTTAAGCCGGGTGGCAATTGGTTCCATAATTAAAACAATAGCTTACTTGGAAAAGACACCAAAACCGGAATAAAGGGTGAATTTTCGGGGAAATATTTTTTTTTGACCGTTCACCCTGCGCCCCTCAAAATCCACTCTTAAGTATAGAACACCATCCGTAAGGTTGTTCAATCCGGTTTACGGAAGTTGAAGAAACCCGTAAAGGCTTGTCCGGCGGAACACTGGATAATCGTACGTGAATTACTCGCTGGCCGGCCTTTCATTCGTCCAAGCCCCAATTCCGGACAAAGCCTTATGAGTGCAGCCTTTTGAGGCAGCATTATTTTTCCGCCCGGGCAAGGATGCCTGAATGGGAAAAAGGGCGGTTTTTTGCCGTTCGCCTGCGTAACGGATGGTTTTCGTACACCCTGCACCGTATGAAATCCTCCATCAGTCTGCGGCGGGGCAACGAAAAATGTTAATGAAAAGCGCTCATGCGGGGCAAAACGCCCGGCAGCTATAATATCTGCTTCCGGTTGAAGCATGGAAATGAAAGAAGGAAAATTGCAACCGGACGTTTAAAAAGTCTCATGTCTAATGCA
>JBQCFV010000650.1:0-2549 GCA_051958695.1 Chitinophaga sp.
GGGGAACGGTTCCAAATGCCACATCCTGAAAAAATACCAGGCGGCCGAAGAAACCGCCGGGATAGCGCCCTTCCAGATACCCATGCTGCGTATCAGCGAAATGTACCTGGTAGCCGCGGAAACGGCCCCCGCAGGAGAAGGCCAGCAGTATTGGGACGAGTTCCGCACCGCGCGGAACGTAGCGCCCGCTACGCTGCCGGCAGATCCCGTGCAGCTGCAGCTGGAGCTGGTAAAGGAATACCGCAGGGAGTTTTTCGCGGAAGGGCAGGCGTTCTTCGCCTATAAACGCATTAACGCGCCCAAGGCCAGCTTCCTCTGGGCGCCTTCCGCGGCCACCCTCGATTACCTGGTGCCGCTGCCTTTAACCGAATTTGTTCAATAAAAAAAGCGTAAAGAATGAAACAGATACTTACTGTAGCCATGCTGATCGCTTTTCTGGCTGCCTGCAAAAAAGATCAGTACTATCTCTATAACGATACCGCGCGGCTCCAGTTCGGCCCCGCGCCCGACCGGATCTATAACACGTCCTTCGAAATGGCGGATACGATGAAGCCGTACACCTTCTATTACGAACCGGCAACTACCGTGCAGGACACCGTGTTCTTCGACATCTACGCCGTAGGCGGCGTGAGCGGTAAGGACCGGCCTTTCGCCATCGAGCAGGTGATGCTCGAAGGAGAAGAAAATGCCGAAGCCGGCGTGCACTACAAAGCCTTCGACGATCCTTCGCTGAAAGACGTATATGTGATGAAAGCAGGCGAAGTGCACGATTCCGTGCCCATCGTCCTCTTCCGCGACGCTTCCCTGAAAAACAAAAGCGTGAAGCTGCAGATACAGGTAAAGGCGAACGACCAGTTCCAGCCCGGCGAGAGCAGCAAGCTCTGGAGAAGGGTGGAGCTTACCGACAGGCTGAGCCAGCCCGCCGCCTGGGACAATAGCGGGGAAAGATACTACTGGGGCAAGTACAGCATGGTAAAGCACGCCTTTATGATCGAACAGACCGGCAAAAAATGGGACCAGGAATTTATGGAAGAAGTGAGAGTGGATTATTCGCTGCTCACTTTCTGGAGACTGAAGCTGAAAACGCTGCTGACAGATTACAATAACGCCCATCCCGGCGAGCCGTTGACGGATGAAACGGGAGAAACGGTCATATTCCCTTAAACTTTCAAAACAGCCTTCCATGAAATTGATATATCAAAGCCTTGCCGCCTGTTGCATCCTGCTGATCAGCTCGTGTTACAAGGACCATGGCAATTACCTGTACGATGCGCCGGAAGAGATCGCGGTGAGCGGCATCGAAAGCACGTACGACAAAATATCGCTGGTAGACAAACTCACCATCGATCCCACGGTCACTTCCACCGATCCCGACGCGAAATTTTCCTACTGGTGGGGTATTTATGAAACAAGCGTGCAGGGCTCCGCGCCCAAAGTGGATACCATCGGCCGCGCCAAAGCGCTGGATTATCTGGTTACGCAGCCCGCCAAAGGCTGGGTGCTGGTGTTCGGCGCGAAAAACGAACATACCGGCCTGTCGAAGGTGGTAACTTCCAGCATCAACGTGATCACCCAGTTCACCCGCGGCTGGTACGTGATGAAAGCCGAAGGCGGAAAAACCGACGTGGACCTTTTTATCACTCCCTCGGGCATCACACCGGGATCAAAAATGGAAAACGTGTTCTCCCTCGTGAATAACAGGAAGCTGGACGGTGAAGCAAGCCTTTTCGGGTTCTATAACAATTACAAGTCCGACGTAACGGGCAAGCTCGGCAATACCCGCGCGCTGTTCATCCTGTCCGGCAAAGACGCCAGCGTGGTAGACATCAATACGTTCAGGGAAATACATAGCATCGACGGCCTGTTTTACGAAACGCCCACGGTAAAGCTGCCGGGCAGCATCAGCGAAGCCGCGCAGGCCAACTATTTCGTGAACGGCGGGCGCCTGCATAGCATTTATTCCATGGCCGCCAACGCAGGGCTGTTCGGCGGCGTACAGCTGCGCGACGATAACAATACCCCGTACCGGCTGTCCAGGTATTTTCTTGCCTATTACAACGGCAACCCTTTCTTTTTTGATGAGCTGAGCGCCTCTTTTGTTTCCGCTACCGGCACCGGCACGGTACTATCGCCCGTAACGGACGCGGAAGGCACGCAAATGCCGGCTAACGGGAATAACAAGGAGCTGCTGTTCATGGGCGTAAAATCCACCAACCCGTACGTCGGCATCGCCCTGCTCCGCGACAAAACCGATCCCTCGCTGAAAATACTTTCCACCATTACGCCTTCCAACTACGCGTTGAAGATCGAGAACGACACGCTGGAAGCCACGGACATGCTGTACCAGGCGGAGCGTTTTGCGCTGATCGTTGCGGACGAGAACATTCTGTATTTTTCAAAAGGCAGCGAAGTATGGTCAAGGAACCTGAGCAACGGCGCGGAGCAGCTGCAGTTCACCGCACCGGCGGGCGAAGCGGTCACGTTTATCCGCCACCGCAAATACAGCGGCTCCACTTCGGACGAACTGCCTTTTTATTACAATTACATGC
>JBQCFV010000651.1:0-3213 GCA_051958695.1 Chitinophaga sp.
CCGGTTTTTTCACGCTGTCGAGTATCACATCGATCTCCGCCTGCGGCAATGCCAACTTCTGCGGGCCTGATGCGGCCCTGGTTTTGGGTTTGTCGGTCTTGGCATCGTCGCGGGAAAGCACGGCGGAGAGATTTTGCCGCAAAGCGGCGGCATCATGCAGGTCGAAGGGCTTGCCGGTAGCGGCGAATATCTGCTCCTTCAGCGATTGCACGGTAGCAGCGCCGGTTTTACCAAAACGCACATGCGCAGTGATCTCTTCCTTCGCTTCCGGCGTAAAGGAATAACCGATCTTTTCCAGCGCCAGCAAGGGATTGGCGAAGGCCAGCAAAGTAAGCGACGGATCTTTTCCATATTGCTCGAGAATACGGGGCATCTGCTGCTGCAATTCTTTCAGGGAGGAAATTTTTCCTTTTTCCATAAGAAGTGATTTAATTGGGGCGAAATGTATGCGATACGGTTGTGCTGATGATCTGGGGCTCGGAGTTACAGATCAAATTTAAGTAAAACTGCCGATACCCGCTATAATTTTTCGTAAATTCGGTCATAAACCGGCCCCAATGAAACTGCATGTAACCCCACAATACGATACGGACGTATTGATCGTCGGCGGCGGCCCCGCGGGCGCTTCCTGCGCTTACCACCTTGCCACGCAAGGCATCGGCGTCACCATTCTCGATTACCAGCCATTCCCCCGCGACAAGGTATGCGGTGATTTCGTTGGCCCCGTAGCCATCCGCGAGCTGGCCGGCATGGGCATCGACCGGTACGAACCCTTCCAAAAATCGAATGTCATCACCCAGGCCGCACTGTATCTCGACGGGCGGCCGATGATCACCAAAAACATCCCGCTGGTGCCCGGCATCCCCGATCACGGCCGCGTGATACCACGCATGGAGCTGGACGACTGGATACTGAAAGCCGCCTTGCAGAAAGGCGCAAAGCTGGTACCCGGGCGGCTGCAGGACTACCAGGTGTTCAGCAACGGCGTGCTCGCGCAGCATAAAAAAGGCGCGATCTTCGCAAAAAGGATCGTGGGGGCAGATGGCAGCAGTTCCACCGTGGCGCGTTTGCTCACCGGCAGCAAGCCGCAGGCGGAAGACAGGATACTGGCCGTACGCGCGTACTACAAAAACGTAAAATGCATCAGCGGACAGGCGGAATTGTACTTCACTTCACAAAGTTTTCCCGGCTATTACTGGTTCTTCCCCACCGGCCCCCATACCGCCAACGTAGGTGTGGGCATGGTGCAGGAAAATTTCCCGCAGCAGGACGTAAACCTTAAACAATTATTGCTCGAGCTGATCGAAAAAGATCCCGCGCTGAAAGCAAAGATCGGCGACGGCGAGCCGGAGGACAAAGTAGCGGGCTGGCCGCTGGCTACCTACAATCCCGCCCATCCAAAGATCGCTGACCGCCTCGTGCTGGTGGGCGACGCCGCCGGTCTCATCAACGCGCTGAACGGCGAAGGCATCCAGTACGCCACGCTCAGCGGGCGCTGGGCCGCGGAAACCATCACGGAATGTTTCCGGCGGCAGCAGTTCCACGAAGCGGCGCTGGCGCCGTATAAAAAGAAGATCGAAGAGGAGCTTGGCTTCGACATGTCGCTGTCCAATACGCTGATACAATTCATCCGCAACCGGAACCTCAACCCGCTCTGGCTGAAGTTGCTCGGCATCATCGTAGAAAAAGCGCGGCACGATGACGCATACGCGGATGTTGCGGGCGGTATTCTCGCCGGGCTGAAACCCGCCAACGAAGCCATGAGCGTTTCGTTCATCAGCAAAAGCATTTTGCAGGGCGCGCAAACGCTCGCGACGGACGCGGTGCGCGAAGCGTACAAAGGGCCAGCGAACATCACGCGGCTCGCCCTGGGCGGCATGCTGTTCGGCGTGCAGACCGCCGGGGATATAATGCAGCATCCGGGGAATTATGTAAGCTGGGGCAAAGGCATCGTCAGCAATTCTTTTCAGCTGGCGGGGCATGTGTTGAAGGGAGTCAATAATCCCGGTTGATCATATACAATATCATACTCTCAATAAACTGCTTGTCCTCCGAATCCGGCAAATGCCCGAACGTCGTATAAAACTCCTTCAACGCGGCGCCGGCAAGGTTTTGCGCGTTCCTTCTCCCATAATCGATACAATCGTATTTTTTCATCAGCCTCATCACCCACTCCGTTTCGTCCGGTGCCCGCAGCGCGCGTTTTTTGGCGAGGTATGCTTCCAGCTCCCGTTTCTCTTTCCTGTTGCAGGTATTCAGCAGGTAGATGAGCATCAGCGTGCGTTTGCCTTCCAGCACGTCGCCGCAGATCTCTTTCCCGTATTTGTCCTGATCGCCGATAAGGTTCAGCAGGTCGTCCTGTATCTGGAAAGCCGCGCCGAGGTAATACCCGAAGCGGTTGAACATATCGGCGTTCACCGCGCCGCCTGAACCGATGATGGCGCCGATGCGCAAAGGATGGATGCAGGTGTACCAGCATGTTTTTTTGAGGATCATGCGGAGGTAGTCGTCTTCTTTGAGATCGCAGAGATTGTCCTGCCGCCAGCCCAGCTCCATCGCCTGCCCTTCCACGCTTTCGAGCACCATGTGCTCGATCTCGGAAAACACCTGCCAGGTAAGGCTTG
Source organism: Chitinophaga sp. (assembly GCA_051958695.1). Taxonomy (GTDB): domain Bacteria; phylum Bacteroidota; class Bacteroidia; order Chitinophagales; family Chitinophagaceae; genus Chitinophaga. The sequence continues at coordinate 2,625 of JBQCFV010000651.1, forward strand.
GGCCAAGGGTGAAAAGATTGTGCATGAGCGGTTTGATGCTGAGCACGTTCATGGCGTCGCCTACGTTGATGGCGATGGGAATGCCGTGCGCGGCGTGCATGGTGGGGCTGCCGCGGCGGTCGTCGCTTTCGTCCTCGATGTCGTCGTGCACGAGAAAGGCATTGTGAAACAGCTCCAGCGCGATGGCGGAGTTCATGGCTTCGGCGGTGGTGCCGCCAAAGATGTTGCAGGCGGCAAGGCATAAGCCTGGCCTGAACCCTTTGCCGCCGCGTTTGGGGTACATCGATACGAGGTCGTACAGGTATTTTTTGGGCTCACGGTCCGGGATGATGCCGATCAGCTTTTCGAGGCTGAGGTCGCGGTACCGGCATAACCGTTCCAGGAACTGTTCCTGTATGTCTGTAGAGATCATGCGTTACACTACTTTCACCAGCAGCGTGGCTTTGAGATTGGACACGTTTTTCCCCTGGATGAAGCAGGTGTACGAGCCCGGCTTTGCGCCTTCCGGCACTTTGATGGCGATATTCACGCTGCCGTTGCTGCCCGGCTGCAGTACCAGCGGGTTCGGGGTGTAGGTGATGGCGGCCGC
>JBQCFV010000652.1:0-5160 GCA_051958695.1 Chitinophaga sp.
TCTTAACCATCTTAAATCACGCGAACGCCGCAACGAAAGGGAAAAAGCATTCGCGTACCTGCACGAAAGCGACGACTTGTCCGCTTTTGACCCGGTGCTGGCCGAAACCGAGATCATCGGCTAGCTGTACCGGGAGATCGAGAACCTGCCCGCCCAATGCCGCCGCGTATTCACGCTCAGCTACCTCCAGGGCAAAACGAACGACGAGATCGCCGGTTCGCTGGGTATTTCCTACAACACCGTACGCACCCAGAAGCTGCGCGCCCTCAAGCTGATCCGGAGCGGGCTGCTGAAAAAGAACCTCTTGCCCGCCCTCACGGCCTACCTCGCCTTTTTAAAGGGGATCAATTAAAATTTCTGAAAAAATCTCCCGTTTCCTTTCATCGAAATGAAAGGATCGTTGTTTTTATATTAAAACCATTAAAAAATTGGAACCAGATCAACCGTTAATGCAAAGGACCGCTTACCTGGTGCTCGGCTTCCTGAGAGGGGAGTTGAGCACGGCAGAGCGGGAAGAGCTCGATGCCTGGGTGAACGCTTCGCCCGGCAACAGGGCCTTTTTTGAATCGCTGACGGCCGATGATTCCCTTCACGATAAGCTGGCCGCTTACGCCCTCACCGACGAAGAGCGGGGCTGGCGGCGATTTGCGGAGAAACATTTCCCGGGAACGGCCGAAAAGCCTCCCGCGCGCACCGCGCGCCTGCGCAACCGCTGGTGGATGGCCGCGGCGGCCGCCGTGGCAGCCCTGGTCGCCACCGGCACCTGGATGCTGTTACCGGAAAAACAGCCGCAGCCCGTTGCCCAGCAGCCGCTGAACGACGCGCTGCCCGGCACCGACAAAGCCACGCTCACCCTGGCGGATGGCAGCACCATCACGCTGGACAGCAGCGGCACCCGGGTGATCGCGCAGCAGGGAACGGCCGTAAAACAGACCGGCGGCCTGTTGGAATACCGCCCGCAGGACGCTGCCGCCGAACCGGTGTACAACACGCTGAGAACGCCGCGCGGCGGACAGTTCCGCATCACCCTGCCTGACGGCAGCGCCGTTTGGCTCAACGCAGAATCGTCCCTGCGGTTCCCCGTGGCCTTTACCGGGCCGCAGCGTACCGTGGAAATGACGGGCGAAGCGTATTTCGAGATCAGCCGCGACGCCGCGCACCCTTTCAGGGTGAAAGTAACGCCGCAGGCCGAAGTGACCGTGCTGGGCACGCATTTCAATATCAACGCCTACGCCAACGAACCGGGCATCCGCGCCACTTTGCGGGAAGGCGCGGTGGAAGTGAGCGCCGGGGGAGGCTCGCGCAGGCTTAGTCCCGGCCAGCAGGCGAGGGTGAACCGTGCGGGGCAGATCACCGTGCTGAAGGAGGTGGATACGGAGGAAGCCGTGGGATGGAAAAACGAAATATTCTATTTCCGCGATGCGGACATCCAGTCCGTGATGCGGCAGCTGGAACGCTGGTACGACGTAGAGGTGGAATACCGCGGGCAGATGCCGGAACGCAGCTTCCAGGGGGAAATTCAACGCAACCTGAAACTCTCCGACGTGCTGGAAGGGCTTCGCGTTACCGGCATGCGGTTCAGGATAGAAGGGAAAAAAATCATCGTAACGCCATAAAACAGGAAACCGGAGGCGCTTGGACCCGCCCCCGGTGAAATGTCGGGAATATAGCAATCAACTAGTTTATCACTATTATCCAAACAATGCAAATCTATGCAATTGAATGATCATGCAAAGGCCCATTCCATACCTGGGCTTTTTTCAACCAAACTAAGACGCACTATGAGATTAACTATCATTCTCATGATCGTGGCCAGCCTGAAAGTTTCCGCAGGCACCTACGCGCAGAGCGTATCCCTGTCTCTACGAAACGCTTCTCTCGAAGAAGTGTTTACCGCCGTGAAAAAACAGACCGGCTACTTTTTCTTTTACGACCGCGACGCGCTGCGCAGCTCCCGTAAAGTGACCATCAACGCGGAGAACCAGCCGCTCGGCACTTTTCTCGCGGAAGTGTTCAGGGAACAGCCGCTGGATTATTCCATCAAAGACAAAACCATTTTCATCAGGCCCAAACCTGCCGCTCCCGTTTCTCCTTCCGCCACCGTTGTATTGCAGGAAATAAAAGGTTCGGTTACGGGTGAAGATGGTCTTGCGCTGATCGGCGTCAGCATCAAGGTAAAAGGCACCACTAACGGTACCGTTACTGATGTGGACGGCAACTTTTCGCTCAACGCCGATCCGGGCAGCGTGCTGGTAGTTTCTTTCATCGGCTACGAAACCCGCGAAGTGACCGTGCCTGCTTCCGGCCCGATGGTGATCAGGATGAAAGCATCCGTAAGCTCGCTGGACGAAACCGTGGTGATCGGCTATGGTTCCGCCGTGCGCAGGGACCTCACCGGCAGCGTATCGTCCGTAAAAAGCAAAGACATTGCCAACAGCCCGGTAGTGGACCCCTTTGCGGCCATGCAGGGCAGACTGGCCGGCGTATTCATCTCTTCCACCAACGGCCTCCCCGGCGCGCGCTTCAACGTAACGCTGCGTGGCCGTAACTCGCTGCTGCAGGGCAATGAGCCGCTGTACGTGGTAGATGGTATCCCTTACTTCAACGACCCGCTCAACGATAAGACGTTTGGCAGTGCCAACGGCGACCTGAGCCCGCTGGCCAGCATCAACCCTTCCGATATCGAAAGGATCGACGTGCTGAAAGATGCCGACGCCACCGCTATTTATGGCTCCCGCGCGGGCAACGGCGTAATACTGATCACCACTAAAATAGGAAAAGCAGGCAAAGCGCGCGTGAACTTTAACGTGTTCAGCGGCGCGAGCAAGGTAGTGAACACGCTGCCCGTGTTGAACCTCAGCGAATACCTGGAAATGCGCAAGGAAGCGTTTGCCAACGACGGCGAAACGCCCACCGACGAAAACGCGCCCGACCTTACGATATGGGACCAGCAGAAAGGCCGCAACTGGCAGGACGAGCTGGTAGGCGGCACCGCGAACATCACCGAAGCGCAGGGCTCCGTGTCCGGCGGTACGGAACAGACGCGTTTTATGCTCAGCGGCACCTACACCCGCCAAACGACGGTGATGCCTAACAATCCCGCCTATACGCGCGGCGCTTCGCATATCAATATCGATCACAACAGCGTGGATAAAAAATTCAACATCAGCGCGTCCGTGAACTATTCCAGCATCAGGGACCGCTCCATCGCCAGCGACCTCACGTATTTCTACGACATGGCGCCCAATTATCCCATATATGGAGACGACGGTAAATTCTACTGGTTCAACAACGAGCAGAACCCTTATGCTTATCTCCAGCGAAGGTCCAACGCCCGTACCAACAACCTTATCGCCAACAGCGTGATCCGTTATACCGTGCTGCCCGGCCTCAACGCGAAAGTAAATCTCGGCTACACGAGCACGACGCTGGACCAGGTGCAGGTATACCCGAATATCGTGTTCAACCCGAAATCAAGCCCCGGCAGCATGACCTACTTCGGCAATACCGACGTGAGCTCATGGCTGGTGGAACCGCAGCTGGAATACAACCGCACCATCGCCAAAGGTGAGCTGCAGGTGCTGGCCGGCGCTACCTGGCAGCAGAACCTGCGCGAAGGCAACCGCATCAACGCAACGAATTTTTCCAGCGACGCATTGCTTGAAAGCATGCAGGCCGCCGGCAATCTTCAAAGCACTTCGCAGTACAGCATGTACCGTTACGCTTCCGCCTTTGGCCGCGTAACCTACAACTGGGACGAAAAATACGTGCTCAACGGCAGCTTCCGCCGCGACGGTTCCACCCGTTTCGGCCCCGGCAACCGCTTTGGCAACTTCGGCGCTATCGGCGCAGCCTGGATCTTCTCCAACGAATCTTTCATCAAAGGCAATAACGTGCTGAGCTTCGGCAAGCTGAGAGGCAGCTGGGGCACCGTGGGTTCCGACAACATCGGTACGAACGACTACCTGGACAGCTGGAGCCCCGTAGGTTTCTCTTACGACGGCATTTCCGGCATCGCGCCTTCACGCCTGGCGAACAACGATTATAAATGGGAAGAATCAAGGAAGTCGGAAGTAGCGCTGGAACTGGGTTTCCTGCAGGACCGCATCCTCTTCAACACCAATTATTATTACAATATCACCGGCAACCAGCTGGTAGACTTCGCGCTTACGCCGCAGGTGGGCTTCGAGGCGCTGCGCGCCAACTTCGACGCGCTGGTGGAGAACAGCGGATGGGAATTTGAGCTGAGCACCGTGAACGTGCGGAAAAAAGATTTCACCTGGAACTCTTCCTTCAACCTCACCATCAACAAAAACAAGCTGAAGAAATTCGACGGCATAGAAAACTCCTCGTACAAAGATGATTACGTAGTGGGCAAATCGCTGACCATCCAGAAAGGATATGAATTTGTACGCGTGAACCCGGACGATGGCGTGGCCGAATTTCACGACCTCGACGGCGACGGCGACATTTCCGAATTTACCGACTACGTGATACTCGGCCAGTACATGCCGAAATATTACGGCGGCCTGCAGAACTCGCTGCGTTATAAAAACCTTGAGCTGGATTTCCTGTTCCAGTTCGTAAACCAGGAAGGCCCGGGCATCAATTACGGGTATGAATCGAACCCGTATGGCGTGCTGGCCAACAAAGACCGCAGCGCGCTGAACCGCTGGCGCCAGAAGGGCGACGTCACCAACTATCCCCGCGCCACCACTACCGGCGCAGATGTTCGGTGGGACCTCTACCGCCTGTCCACCGCCGTTTGGGGCGACGCGTCTTACATCCGTTTGAAGAACGTTTCGCTGCGTTACGACCTCACCGCTTATGCCCGCGCGCTGAAACTGAGCCGCCTGGTGGTGTACGCCAACGCGCAGAACCTGCTCACCTTCACCGATTACGAAGGGCTTGATCCCGAAACGCAGGGCTTCAGGATGCCGCCGCTGAAAAACATTACCGCAGGCATCCAGCTTACTTTTTAATGGACTTTAAACAACAAACGATGAAAAGCATACAATTCCTGATCATAAGCGCCGCCGTTCTTTTCGCGTCCTGCTCCAAATTTGTGGATACGCCCACGCCGAAAACGGAGCTTGCGTCGCAGCTGGTGTTCACGGACGATCAAACGGCTTCCGCCGCGGTGGTGGGCCTGTACGTGAA
>JBQCFV010000653.1:0-3481 GCA_051958695.1 Chitinophaga sp.
CGCAATTCGGAAGTAAGCACATAGGCCGCGGCCAGGAAGGCCAGCGCAACAAAAAAACCGAATGTCTTAAATACTTCAAGTCCCGGGATCTCTACCCCGAACAGATCCTTGAAAGCGTAATACAAGTTAGGATACATAGGCAAAAAAAATGGTGATCTGTTTTCCTATGAACAAAGCCGAATTAGTCAGTTGGAAAATCAAACCACCAAGTTACATTTCAAATATGAATAAACCGCCACGAATTTACGAACAGTATCCGTAACCGTTATCCATATCAATTTTTTAACAGTATTCGTCGAACGCGGCCAGCAGGTTGGTCGCGATCATCTGGGCCGAACGGCCTTCGATCATGTGGCGCTCGATAAAGTGCACCAGCTGACCGTCCTTGAACAAAGCGATAGACGGTGAAGAAGGCGGGTAAGGCATCAGGTGCGTACGAATCTGCTGCACGGCAGCGGAATCAAAACCGGCAAAGCTGGTCGTCAGCCTGTCGGGTTTCTTTTCGCTGGTAGCCACCGCCATCAGCACGCCGGGGCGCGCAGTACCGGCGGAGCAGCCGCATACGGAATTGAGCACCACCAGCGTCGTACCGCTTTCCTTTAATACGTCGTCCACCTTTTCAGGGGTCAGCATTTCTTCAAAACCATTATCTGTTAATTCTGCCTTCATCGGCATCACGAGTTCCGCAGGGTACATAATTATTTATTTTTTGCAAAGTTAATAATATATCGACATACTTCAATAAATATCCTGTTTTGACAATTTGTCCTGTATTTTTCATTCATTTTGACAACTTGTCATCAAAATTTATTGTTTTTCTGCACTTTTTTCGGCTTTCCGGCATTGGTATCCGGTTTGATCTATACCCGGCGTAACCGAAAAAAATGGTTTAACTCAAAAATTATAAAACACTATGACACTCGTAAAATTCAATCATCAGCCGGCCAAGACCTTTAGCAGCCTTGTAGACGACATTTTCAACGGCAAGTTCATCAACCGCGACTTCGCCACTTCCGACTTCTTCGGCAGCCATACCCCGGTAAACATCGTGGAAACCAAAGACGCCTATGTGCTCGACGTGGTAGCCCCCGGCCTGGCGAAGGACGATTTCAAGATCAAGCTGGACGCGCAGACCCTGACCATCAGCGCCGAAAAGAAGACCGAAGAAAAAGAAGAGAACGACAAACACATCCGCCGCGAGTACAGCTTCCGCTCATTCTCCCGTTCCTTTACGCTGGACGAGAACGTGGATGCTGAAAAGATCAGCGCGAAATACGATAACGGCGTCCTGCAGCTGACCCTGCCTAAAAAAGAGGCAAAACAGGAAACCGTAAAAGAAATTACAGTTGCATAAGGGTTAGGAATAGTTGCGATTTGACATTCGAATTTCAACGATGAGGAGCTGCTCTTTCCAGGGCGGCTCCCTTTTTTTATATACCAAATTACCACTAACGTTGAATGGCCGGATTGCAGGATGGAAGTACCTTGGAGAAAAGCCTGTCCCCCATTATGCCCGCAACCGTGAGCAGCATCCGTCGCCTTTCCAATACCCTGTACGGCCAAGCCGAAACATGGGTAACAGGCAGGCTTATACGTAATACTGCCTGCCCTTATGAACATGCCCGCATCAAAATGCTGTTCGATTATCTTTTCTTCTACAGCCTTGTACTGACGCCCATCCTCCTGGCCGTTGCCTATCAGCGGGACTGGGCCAATGTGCTGCTGACCCTTTCCTTCGTGTCCATTTTCGTGTTATGCGCCGCGCTGATGGCCTCCGGTGTAAATGTTGCCATAGCCGGTACCGTAGCCGCTCTCAATACCCTGCTGATACCCATGCTCAGCTCCTTCGCCAACGACCTGGACGTATCCCCCATTTATGCCATCCCCTGGATGATGGCCTGCCTGCTCGGCTACTTCGTGGTGAACCTGCGGGCGGCGCTGGGCCTGAGCGCCATCCTGCTCGCCTATCTTTGCCTGGTGGCCGTGATGAAGATCAACAACATCGCCGTACTGCTGCCTTCCACGTATTCCGCGCTGGACAAATACCTCGCCACGCCTTTCCTGATGGCCGGCTACATGATCGTATGCCTGCGGGTGTGGGGCGTGTATTACCTGAACATCACGCGGATGGAACAAAAGGCGCGGCTGGAGCAGCAGCAGCGTTTCACCGCTTTCATCAACCAACAGCTGACCAAGCAGTTCCTGCTGGTGAAAGGGCTTTCGCGCTCGGGCAAAACCGAGAACCTCGAAGGGAATACAGAAATGCTGGATGCGTGTTTTTCAGAGATAGAGAAACAGTGCGATAGCGCCATCGAGTTTTTGGGCGGAGGAGAGCCGGAGTAACGGAGCCTTTGTTCTTTCCGAACCGGGCGTAGCCCAAATAACCGCGACTGAAGGCGATCATCTTTCCTCCCCGACCGGGCGCAGCCTGAATAACCGCGACTGAAGGCGATCACCTTTCCTTCCAACCGGGCGCAGCCCGAATAACCGCGACTAAAGGCGTCATCTTTCCTTCCCACCGGGCGCAGCCCGAATCACCGCGACTAAAGGCGATCACCTTCCTCCCTAGCCGGGCGCAGCCTGAATAACCGTGCCGCGAGGCAATCACCTTCCTCCCAAACCGGGCGCAGCCCCGGGCGCTCTTACAAACAATCCTCTTTCCTCCGCGTATCCACCAGGTAAATGATCTTCCAGCCTTCCGGGCTTTTGAACAATTGGAAAGAATTGACGCCGCAATGCGAGAACTTGTTGTTGAGGTAAAACGAATACGGCGTCCAGACGCTGGCGAGTGGACCGTCCACTAAAATTTTGCTAAACGAGATCCGCTCATCCCACACGTCCGTGTGAGGCGTTCCTACGGCCGTTAGAAATTTTTCAAAGGAGGCGGTCACCAGCCGGAGCGAACCGTTTTTGGTGGTCAGGGCGGTCTGCATAACGGGGTTTTCGTAGAACACATCCTTTACCATTGCGCTATCCCCGCGTTTCATGCCTTCAAATAGTTGACGGATGGCGTTTTTTACGGCCTCTTCCTCTGAATGCTGCGCCACGGCAGGGCGGGAACATATGATCAATAAAACAAACGGGAATAATTGCAAGTATTTCATAATTGATTATCCGGCTTAATTTAAAAGTATCAGGTATGAAAGCAAATGAAGCGTAACGTAATTTGTGTAAAAATGTTGTGAAAAGATACAACTAAGAGGTATTTGCAAACGATGGCAGGCGAACTATTTTTGAATTGAGCATTAAATCGTAACCTATTGCCCTTACCTTGAGATTTCCTTTTTCCTTATGCCATGATTTTTGCTCCTTTTACCTTATACCTCGTTCCGTTTATTCCCTTGCTATGAATGTTGGATCGATCTATCCTATGAAATTGTAGGCTCTCCCCTCGGAGAGCCTATTCAATGTGATATACCAGGTTCCGTAAAACGAAAGCGGTGGCGGAAAGAGAACGCAGTTCCCGGGTATCCTTCCTTAA
>JBQCFV010000654.1:0-2174 GCA_051958695.1 Chitinophaga sp.
CGCCACGTCCACGCCGAAGTTGGTCATGGTAGTGGTTTCCCAGGTGATCTCCTCGTTGCCCATATCGTTGAGCGCCGCGATGGACACGACCTCCCCACCCATGGAATACGCGCCCATGGCGAGATTGGAAGCGAAGGGGTAGGTGCCGATATTCTGGTTGCCGAGCTTGCCCCATGAGCCGCGAAGCTTCAGGTCGTTCACGACGGGTTTGATAAATTGCAGGAAGTTTTCTTCCGAGACCCGCCAGCCCGCGGAGAAGGACGGGAAGAACCCGTAACGGCGGCTGCGCAGGAAACGCGAAGAGCCGTCGTACCGGGCGTTGGCCTCAAAGAGGTAACGCGAGCGGTAGCTGTAATTAAAGCGGCCGAAAAACGATTGCAGCGCCCATTCCGACGCGTCGCCGGTGGTCTGCATGTTCTCGCGCGAACCGGCGTCCTGCACGGGATACTGCGGGAACAGGTAGTTGTCGCGGAACGCGCTGAAGCCCGAACCGGCGTATGTTTCGCGGGAAGCGCCGGCCATGAGCTTTGTTTCATGCTGGCCGAATACCTTATGTGCCGTAAGGTTCGCGCGGTAGTTGCCGTAAAAGCCGCGGTTGTTGCTGTTCGTCAGCTCGCTTTTGGCGGGCTGCGTATAGGCGATGTTACCCGCGGCGGTATACGTTGGCACTGCCTTCACAAAATTGTTTTCGTACACGTTGTTAAAACGCGGTGCGGCCATCAGCTCGGCGGTGAGCCATTTGGTAGGCTGGTAGTTCAGCTGCAGGTTGCCGAAAAGACTGAGCGTGTTGTCGCGCAGGCGGCCGCCGTCTTCCACCATCGCTATCGGGTTGTTGCCGTTCCATCCTTCGCCGTATTGCCCGTTGAGGAACCTGCCTGGCTGTACGGCCGGGATGCGGTTCATTTGAAGGAACACGTTCGTCATGCCGCGGCCGGGTTCGGTGGTGGTGCGGTTGATGAGCTGAAGGTCGAGCTTGATGGAAAGTTTGTCGTTAAAACGGATGTCCGCATTATTGCGCAGCGTATAGCGTTCGCAGCCGGAAGATTTGATGATGCCTTCCTGGTTGAGATAACCGAGCGAGGTCATGCAGCGCAGTTTGCCGGAAGCGCCGCTGATGCCTACATAATGGTTTTGCATTACGCCGGAGCCGGTGAGTACTTCTTTTTGCCAGTCGGTGTTAGGGTAATTGTCCGGGTCGGTGATCATTTTCTGCCGGTATTCATCGATCTGCGCGTCCGTGTAAAGCGGTGTGAGACCGGTGTTTTTGTAAGCCACGTTGAGCAGCTGCATGTGATCGATGGCGTCCACCTTGTCCGGCAGGTTGGTGGGCGACTGCCAGCCCACGTACCCGTTGTAGCTAATGCCGAGCTGATCGCCCTTAGCTCTTTTTGTGGTAACGAGCACTACGCCGTTAGCCGCGCGTGAACCATAAATGGCGGAGGATGCGGCGTCTTTCAGCACGGACACCGATTCGATCATGTTCGGGTCGAGCTCGTTCATGTTGCCTTCCACGCCGTCTATCAATATCAGCGGGTTGGCATTGTTGAGCGTGCCGATGCCGCGGATGCGGATGGTGCCAGCGTCCGCGCCGGGCGCGCCGGTGGTGGTGGTGACGGTTACCCCGGGCGCAATGCCCTGCAGGGCGGTGGAAAGTTGCGTAACCGGCCGGCCGGTGAGGCGGGCGGAAGATATCTGTTCCACCGCGCCGGTGAGATTTACTTTTTTCTGCGTACCGTAACCTACCACTACTACTTCGCCGAGACCGGTGGCGTCCTGCTCGAGCGATACGTGGAGGGTGGTCTTTCCTTTTACGGCCACTTCTTTCGGCAGGTATCCCACATAGGAAAAAAGGAGCGTGCCGGCGTCGTTCGGCAGGCTGATGCTGAAATTACCGTTCTCGTCGGTAGTGGTGCCGGTGCTGCTGCCTTTTAGCGTGATGGTAACGCCGGGCAGCGCGGTGGCGCCTTTTTCGGAAACATGCCCTTTGATCGTTACCGGCGTTTGCTGGAATGCGCCGGCATGGGCGAAAGTTGACATAAGTACGGTGCAAAGCAGCGTGCTCCAGCGGAGCGCCCTGCGTTTGAGAGAATTGAGTCGGCCAGGTCTGGAAATGCCTGTTTGTTTTTTCATAACGGTCAAATTTTGATACGTGTGATAGCCTAAATCATGTCTTG
>JBQCFV010000655.1:0-6822 GCA_051958695.1 Chitinophaga sp.
CCCGCAGCGTCGCCGTCGCGGTAGCCGGTGTTGCCGTCTCCCGCGACGGAAGTTACTACTCCCTCCGGCGATACCCTACGGATGCGGTGGTTCAGCCTGTCCGCCACAATGATGCTCCCATCTTTATCTATATCTAATCCGCTTGGATTTTTGAATTGCGCCGCCGTGCCCGTACCGTTGGCGAAGCCAGGCGCGCCGCTGCCCGCGAGGGTGGTAACGGTGCCGTCCGCCGTTATTTTGCGGATGCGGTGGTTGAGATTGTCGGCCACGTATACGTTCCCTTCTGCGTCTACGGCTACGTCGAGCGGCTGATTGAATTTCGCGGCCGCGCCTTTGCCGTCCGCATAACCTGAACCGCCGCCGCCAGCCAGCGTGCTTACTTCGCCGCCTGGCGTGATCTTGCGGATGGCGTGATTGTCGCGGTCCGCTACGTAGATATTCCCGGCTGCGTCTGCCGCGGCTTTCCAGGGCAGCTTGAACTGCGCCGCTGCGCCGGGGCCATCGGTATAACCGGCGGCGTCAACGCCGGCGATGGGCGTTACGTTGCCTCCCGCGATCATCCTGATGCGGTTGTTACCGCGGTCGGTCACGATCAGGCGGCCGCTGGCGTCTACTGCAATGCCTTCCGGTTTGTTGAAGAGCGCAGTGGCGATGGGGCCGTCTGCCGAACCTGCGGAGCCGGTGCCCGCAAGCGTTTCCACGAGGTATTCTTCCGCAGCGGGCACATATGCGTACACGGGCCCCTCGATAGTATTGTTCCCAACGGTTACCGTCACCGGGCCGGTTGTGCCCGCGGCCGGACTTACTACCTGCAGCTGGTTGGCGGCGGCTTCTATCACGATGGCGTCCGTTCCGTTGAACTGTACTTTGTTTTCTTCGCGCACATAGCTGAAGTTCTTTCCTTTCAGCGTTACGATAATTCCGCCCGTGCCCGATCCGGGCCAGATGGCGGTGATTACCGGCGTTGCGGGCTGCTGCTTTTCGTCGTCCTTATCGCAGCCGGTGCTAAAAACCAGCGCCAGCAGCAAACATCCCGATATGATCTGTTTCATGTGTTGTCTGTTTGATGAGGTTTATTGTTGCAGTATCATCCACGCATTGCCTACGGCCCTGTTGGTACCGTCGCTGGGGCGGTTGCGCACCTGCCATACGTCCGCCAGCGGATGTTTGATCATAAAGGTGCTGGAGCCGCCGCCGTCAACATTGATGGCGATGGTGGCGCCGCAGGCCTTCAGCATCTGCCCGAGCTTGGTGATGGTGATGCCGTTGGAATAATAAAAGCTGCGGCCGTCTACTACAATAAAATAGAGCTTGCCCTCGGCGTTCATGCCGATGCCGGTGCGCGGCTCTACGGAAAGATCGGTCTGCGTGAGTATCTGGTTATCTTTCACGAGCATCGGGCCTCCGCCGAGCGCTTCTTTGAGATCGTTTTTCTTTTCCGCGAATTGTTCGCGGTCGCCGATCACGATCTCGCCTGTTTTCATAATGCCCATAAAAGTTGCGCTGCGCGCGTTGGCCCAGGTGTTTTTGATCACCTTGCCGTCTTTTACGAATATGCCGCGCGGCTCGCCGGTGGAGGTGTTGAAGAAGTCCGCATTTACGGCAGCCATTACGTCGGTGCTGCCGGTTTCGAGATAGCGGGCCATGTCGGGCACGGTCTGCATCGCGTAGGCGCTGGCGTTGTAGGGGGTGCCTGCCTTGAGCTTCAGGCCGGGATGTTTCGTGTCTATCTCGAGGATGAACGCGTGCATGGAATAACCTTCGGTGCTCAGGTAATGGATATCGGTTTCCATGATACCGGGCGTTACTTCAAAAAGCGTGTCGTTAAACACCTGCGCCACTACGCCGGCGCTGTCCGTGATCTTTTGTGTGAGCGGGCTTTCAATGACCACCGGGGCCTGCGCCACGCTGTCCTTCTCGCAGCTTACGCTTACGGCTGCCAGCAGCAGCAGGATGGGAATGAGCTTTAATCTTTCCAACATAAAAAATTCTGTTATGCGGTTTTAATAATCGTCGTTTTGTTCGAGCAGTTTGTTCAGCGCCAGTTCGTTCATCGGCAATGGGTATTTCACTTCGCGGTCATCGAGGCCAAGATCTTTCACCGCGCGGTTAAGCCGCACGAGATCGTACCAGCGGAAACCTTCGGCCAGCAGCTCTTTCCTCCTTTCCAGCAATACCGCGTCGATAAATTCGGCGTCCGAGGCGGGATGTATCTCATCCAGCCCGCGGAACACGCGCAGCTCGTTGAGCCTTTCCAGCCCGCCGCCGTTCAGCCCGCCCGCTTCGGCGCTGATGAGGTACATCTCGCCCAGCCGTACTACGATGATCGGGTCGGTGCCGCTCTGGCCGCTCGGGTATTTGTTGATCACGCGCAGGCCCTGGAATGTTTCCACGGACATGGCGGTGCGTTTATCGTCGGCGGTGAACATGTCCATCACTTCCTGCGTAGGCCGGTACACATAGCTGCCTTTTACGGTGTGCGCATAGGTATAAAAAAGCGTGCTCATGCGGATAGACGATTCGATGGTGAGGTTTTTGAAAGAAAATATCTCTTCGGTGTTCTGCGTGGCGCGGAATATTTTTTCAAACGCGTCCAGCTGGAACAACCCGCTTTCGATCACTTCTTCCGACAGCCTGCGGGCTTCGGGTTTGTTCCCCTTCGCCAGCTGCACTCTTGCCATCAGCGCTTTTGCGGCGATGTTGGATACCTCGTAATATCCGCCGGCAGCATAACCGGGCGCATGTGTTATCGCCTGGTTCAGCTCTTCTTCGACGAAGGCCCAGGTTTCCGCTTCGGTGTTGCGCTTTACTTTTTCGGTGGTATTCTTCCGCAATACAGGCACGCCGCCCCAGCGGGTTACGAGATTGTAATAAAGGTAGCCGCGGAAAAAATGCGCGATGCCCGCAATCTCGCTTTTTCGCTGCGTATCGGGCATGCCTTCCAGCGTTTCCAGCAGGTTGTTCACCTGGTAGAGTGCGGAATAATAACCGTTCCACGCGGCGGACATCTGCCCGTTCTCGGGTCGCAGCACATTGGTGATAAAGGTGTTCAAACCGCCGTCTGACGTGGCGCCGGCGTTGATGAGGTTGCCGCCGGTAATGTCGAAGGAAAAATACGACTCCGCGCCGGGCGCATTTTGCATGCGGTTGTAAATACCGGTGAGAAAGGCTTCCACGTCGGCTTCGGAAAGCGTATTGGTCGCCACCGCGGAATGCGATTTCACGTCGAGCATTTTGCTGCATGACGCCAGCAGGCAGCTTGCAGCGAGTATGAAGGGCATCACTGTTCGTTTCATAACAATATTTTGCATCGGTTTAGAAATTCAGGTTTATGCCGAAGTTGATGGTACGCGGCTGCGGCAACACGAGGTTGTCTTCGCCGATGCAGCGCGGGTCGAGGTTGGAAGAAACTTCGGGGTCCATGCCGGAGTATTTCGTCCAGAGCCAGAGGTTGTCCGCCTGGGCGTATACCCGCAGGCGCTTGATGTGCGCGCGCTGCAGCAGCGAACGCGGCAGCTCGTAACCCAGCGATACGGTGCGCAGCCGCAGGAACGAGCCGTCCTCCATCCAGCGCGAGGAGTTATACAGGTTGTAAGCCAGGCTGTAAATGGCGCGCGGCGTGGTGTTGCTGGTGCCGGGGCCCGTCCACCGGTCTTCCGCTACGCGGGCGATGTTGTTCACCGCGTTCTGCCCCAGCCTTTCCACGGTGATGCGCGAAGTGGCATATATCTCCTGCCCCGCCGTATAGTTGAGAAAAACGGTGAGGTCGAAATTGCGCCAGCGGAACGTGTTGTTCCATCCGCCGAAGAAGTCGGGGTTGGAGCTGCCAACGATCTGCCGGTCGTTGATGTCGATCTTGCCGTCGCCGTTCACGTCTTCATAATGCACGTCCCCCGCTCTCACGCCAATGTCCTGCAAGGGTTCTGGCACGTCCTTGTCGTCCTGGAATATGCCGGTCATTTTATACACCCAGATGCTGCCGATGTCGTGCCCGACCTGCAAGGCCCTGTTGCTGCCGATGGACAGCACCTCGTTGTCGCCGATCAGGGAAGTGATGCGGTTGCGGATGAAGGAAATGTTGAAGTCTGAGCGCCACTGAAACTCACCGAACTGCAGATCGGTGCCCAGGGCTATTTCCAGGCCGTTGTTGCGCATGGAGCCGATGTTGCTGGTAAGGCTGGTGAAGCCTGACGTGGCGTGTACCGGCATGTTGTACAACAGGTTGGTGGTGTTTTTCAGGAAGTAGTCCACCGTGAGGTTCACCCTGTTCTTCAGCAGCGACAGGTCGATGCCGGCGTCGAACTGGTTGGCTTTTTCCCAGGTAAGGGCGGTGTTGCCAAAACCGGTGATGGCAATACCGCTTTTGCCGTCGTAGTTGTAACCGCCGCCGGTAAGCGACTGGTAGGCGTAGTTGCTGACGCCTTCCTGGTTACCCGTGGAACCGTAGCTGGCGCGTACTTTCAGATCGGTACCGCTAAAGCTCCAGAACGGTTCTTTTGACAGCTGCCAGCCTGCGGATACCGACGGGAACCAGCCGTAGCGGTTCTCGGGCGAGAAGCGCGAGGAACCGTCCGTACGCAGGGAAGCGCTCAGCAGGTATTTGTCTTTCCACGCGAGGTTGGCGCGGCCGAAGTACGATTCCATCGCGTTGCCGTACAGGTTGGTGGTAGCGTTCGTGATCACTGAAGCGGCGGCCAGTACGTCGAACGAGGGCGCAGGGAAGCCGTTGCCGTCGATGCCACTGGTGGAGGTCATTACACGTTGGAAGGAATGACCACCCAGCAGGTCGAGCTTTACGTCGCCGAAGCGGTGCGTGTAAGTGAGCGTGTTTTCCAGCAGGATGTTCGTAAGCCACCTGCGGTCGTCTATCAGCCTGCCGTTGCCGGTGCCGTAAGGATGTTTCTGGTTATAGTATACGTAGTCGTGGGTAAGACCGAGGTCTGTACCGAACGACGTTTTATAGGTAAGCGAAGGCGAAAAACGGATCTCTGCGAAAGCGTTGCCCAACATGCGGTAGCTTTTCAGCGAGGCCACCTCTTCGCGCAATATTTGCAGGGGATTATGATACACCAGGTCGGGCGTGCCGCCTACATAATAGCTGCCGTCGGGCTTGTAAGGCCGGTCGAAGGGGCGGTGCGGCAGGCTGCGGCTCATTACGGACGAGCCGAGGTTGGAACCGGGCACGCGGTTGTTGTCAGAATAGCTGAAGCTCAGGTTCACACCGGTTTTCAGCCAGCTGAGCGGTTCGCTGGTGAGGTTGATGCGGCCGGTGTATTTTTTCAGGTCGTTGTAGATCACCGTGCCTTGCTGGTTGAGCACGCCGCCGGAGATGTAATACGTCGTTTTGTCGTTACCGCCGGAGGCGGAAATGTCCAGGTTCTGCGACCAGCCTTTGCGCAGCACGAGCTTCATCCAGTCGGTTTCGGGGAGGCCGGGATAGGGGTTTTCCACCGCGGGAATAAATTTGCTGTTGCCGGGCTCGTAGCCATATTGTTTGTTGTAGTTGTCGATCGCTTCGTTCGCCACTTCCAGGTACAATTTCGAGTCGGCCATTTTTACCTTATGAAGATTGGGCACTTCGCTGAAACCGGTCCACGCGTTCACGTTCAGCTGGCCTGCGCCTTTGCGGCCGCTTTTGGTAGTGATGATCACCACGCCGTTGGTGGCGCGGGAGCCGTAGATGGCCGCGGATGCCGCATCTTTTAATACTTCTATGGATGCGATGTCCGCCGGGTTTAGCTGCGCCAGCGGGTTCATTTCTCCGCCGAAGTTGTATACCGCTGCGTTATAGGGAATGATGGGCACCCCGTCTATCACGTACAGCGGCTCGTTGTTCGCGCTGAGCGAGCCGGTACCGCGCACGGATACACGCAGCGCGCCGCCGGGCATGCCGGAAGACGAGGAGATGTTCACGCCCGGTACGCGGCCCTGCAGCATCTGGTCGGGCCCCAGCACGGGGCGGGCGTTCAGGTCGTCCGGCCGGAAGGTGCTGATGGAGCCGGTAAGCTCCGTTTTCTTTTGCGTGCCGTATCCCACTACCACCACCTGTTGCATGGAGCGGCTTTCGCGTTGGAGGAGGATGGTGATGCTCTTGTTGTCTTTTATTTCATGCGATTGCGTGGTAAAACCGATATAGGAAAATACCAGCGTGGCATGCTCGGGCACGTTCGCCAGCTGGAAGCGGCCGTTGCCGTCGGTGACCGTGCCGCCCGTTGAGCCTTTCACCGAAACGGATACGCCGGGCAATGCCTCGCGGTTCTCGTTGTCAAGCACCACACCGGATACCGTGATGTTCTTCACCTGCTGCGTTTCCTCAGGCTTCATCAGTATCACCGTTTTGTCTACAATGCGATAGGTAAGCGGCAGCCCCTGCAGGCAGCGGTCCATCACTTCCTGTATGGTGGCGTTCCGCAATTGCAGCGTGATATTGCTTTTCACGCGCGCCATGTTCTCGTCCCGGAAAATAAACAGGTAATCGCTTTGCTGCCGGATGATCTTTAGCACCGTTTCGAGCTTTGCATTGTTCACCGTCACGTTCAGCGGCACGTCCTGTACCCTGGCCGTGGCCGTGAATTGCAGCCCGGTCAGCAACACCAGCAGCAGCAGGCGTTTCAGCGACTTGATTCTGTAGTTCAACATTGGTATGTTTTTAAGTTCAATGAATTTCGTTCTGGCAATACGACGCCCTTACCTGGCAGTGCCTTGCCGGTTCAGGATCTGTTTTTCTATGATTTTTTATTGAATGACTTTCACGGTCCTTCCCTCCACCGTGAAGTGTACATTGGCTGTCAGTTCCAGTATTTTCAGGGCTTCGGACAGGTA
>JBQCFV010000656.1:0-2386 GCA_051958695.1 Chitinophaga sp.
CACTGCCGCTTGCTTATTTTGCAAAAGCCTGTTCAGGCTTTTTATCGATCAGCTGGCGGGTATTATGCAGCGGTATGAATGACAATAATTTTTCCGCCGGGGGCGATGCTTCGTATTCCGTTTTTTCCGGCATTCTGAATGAGGAAATGGAAGACCATGCGCCGCCATGTTTCCGGTACTGCCAGTACCAGCGGCCGGAAGCCAGTGCCCGGTGCGGGTTGTAAAGCGTCCACGGAATATTTTCCGCGTGTATGGTATTGGTTTTTGCGAAATTTTCGTCCTGCGACAATCTTACGTCATAATGCGCGCCTTTCCCCGCGGAGGGCCAGCTCAATGCGGGCGGCACGTCCGTTATGAGCACGTCCGCCGAAGGCGAAGGCCATTGCCGGAAGCGCGGGTGCAGGGCCGGGTAATCCTGCGGGAAGCTGCGGCGCGTACCGGTCATTTCCGCATCCTGCGATTCGAGGTGCCGCATCAGCTTTTGTTGAAGCTCCGCGGTTTTTGCGGGCAACGTTGATGCAAGATCATTCGTTTCGCCCAGGTCTTTTTCAAGGTCGTACAGCTCCGATTTACCGGTGCCCCATATTTTGACGAGCTTGTATTTCCCTTCGATGATCGCGGTATGCTCGTAACTTTTTTCGTAACGGTGGAAAAAAAGGTCTTCGTCCTTCCTGCGTACGCTGCCCTGCGAAGGGTCCATCAGCAAGGGTTTCAGGCTGCCGCCGTCGAGGTAGTCGGGCAGCGCGTTCCGGTTGCCCGCAAGATCGCCGAAGGTGGGAAGCAGGTCGTACCCCAGCGCCGGCGTATGACAGTAGCTGCCCGGGCGTATGCCCGGCCCTTTGATGATAAAAGGCACGCGGATGCCGCCATCGTAAACGACCCACTTCCCGCCGCGCAACGGGTAGTTGTTCGTTTTCAGCGCGGCGCCCGAAGGGCGGTCCAGCTTGCGTTTGCCTGAGGGGGGCGGCAACGATGGCACGCCCCCGTTATCAGACATAAAAACAATGTATGTGTTTTCCCCGATGCCGAGCTGCTCCACCATATCCAGTATGCGGCCTACGCCGCTGTCCATGTCCTCGAGCATGGCCGCCCAGCCCGGGGTGCCGTGAATGCTGCCTTTTGCCTTGCGTTTATATTTTTCGTACGTCGCCGCCCTGGCCTGCATGTCCACATGCGGTGCGTAATACGACACCTGCAGGTAGAACGGGTGCCCGGCGCCGGTTTGCCTTTGCATAAAGCTGAGCGCGCGGTCCGTAACGGTGAACGTTCTTTTCGGGTCTTTGCTGATATATACCTGGCTCCATTTTGTTTTGGTGTCCGTCATCAGGTCGCCGTTGTTGTTGCCGGTATTGCCGTCGCTTTCGTCATAGCCGAGGTCTTCGGGAAAGATGCCCGCACGCAGGTCCCACTTCCCGTAATGCGCGGCTTTATAATCCGCGTCTATGGATTTGAGCAGGGAAGGAATGGTGAGCCATTTTTGTTTTCGCGGATCGTAACGCTCCGCGAAAGTTACATCGCCGGTATGAATGGGCGACTGCCCGAACTGTATGCTGCGGCGGGAAGGCGTGCAAAGTGCGGCGGGCGCGTAACCCCGGCTGAAACGCATGCCTTCGTCGCCAAGCCGGTCGATATTGGGCGTTTCGTAATAATCGCTTTTGAAGCCGGGATGCCGGTCGTCCATGCCGGAAGATACCGAGGTCCATCCCTGGTCGTCCGTAAGGATGAATATGAAGTTGGGTCTTTCCGGCTCCGCTGGTTTCCGCGCGGACAGGTAAACAGATGCCAGACCGGCAATTCCCGCCAGTAATAATATTTTTTTCATGATCGCTTTTCTTTAATCTTCAGTAAGACGGCTGTTATGAAAGCACGTCTTTCAGACCGGCGATATACACCTGTCTTCTTCCTTCCGGCGCGCCGTTGAACGCAATGTTTTTATGATCGGGTGACCATACCGGGTGCGGGTCCAGCTTGAAGCCGCTGCCGCCCTGCGATCTGTTGGCCGCGGTGTATTGCAGCCCCTTTCCGCCCACGTCGTTGGCGATGGTGCAAAGGATCTGCTCTTCGTCGCTGCGGAGGTCTATCAGGCGGATGGGTATTTCGCCGCCGGCGGTCACCACGTAAGTCTGTTTGGGATAAGCGTCCGCCAGCAGGTAGCGGCCCGTAGCATCGATGCTCGGATGCCCGCTGCCCGTGTGGCGTTCGCTGAGTATGGTAAAGTCTGAGCCGTCGTATCTGAACTGGCAGAACCGCATGTCCTTATACCCGAGCCAGGTAGGTATACAGTTCATGACTACGTGTTCCCCGTCAGGGTGCCAGTTGGGATGATTGCCGGAGCCGCCCGGCGCTTTCTGGTTCCATTTCTCCTTGCTGAGGCATTGCGTCAGCT
>JBQCFV010000657.1:0-3928 GCA_051958695.1 Chitinophaga sp.
CGATCAGCATGGCAGCCACCGAGGTAACGCCCCAGGCCATCACGCTCATGTTGTGCGTATACACCAGCTCGTTCTCACCGACGAACAGCACCGTGTTGATATTGGCGAACAGCAAACCGCTGCCCACGGCCACGAAGCCGAGGCGCCTGTCAGCCAGGAAAAAACCGGACAGGGTATTGATCTTCTCCCTCCGCGACACCAGCCACGACACCGCGCCGACCGTGCAGGTGACCAGTAAAAAAAGTTATCAGTACGGTGGTGAACATGCAGCTGTTATATCGTGATGTCCGCGGGCCTTTTACCGTCCCACGGGATGCGCTGCAGCACTTTGTTCCCTTCGGAAACTTCGATCAGGAACGTTTTTCCGTTGCGCTGCACGCGAAGGTCGAAGTTACGGCCAAATGCCCGGATATTCCGCAGCGCCATTTCGTTCCAGCCCTGCGGCAATCGCGGGAACACGGACAACCGGTTAAAACCGAGCGGATCGATGCCGAACAGCCCTTCGGTAACCACTCTGCCGTACAAACCGCTTTCCGCCGCAAGATGCCGCTGGTCGCCTTCCGGCCAGGCTTCTATCGCGTAAGGCACATGCTCGCCCAGCAGGCGTTGACCGGAATAATATTTAAAATAATACAGCGTGGTATCGGTGGCGCCCGCCCTGAACATGCCCCTGAACGCGTAAAGCGTGGCGCGGTCCCAGAAGGTCTTTGAGCCGGATTCGGTCAGGATGCCGTTTTTTGTCCAGAGCTTGTCGGACAGCAATGCACGCATGGTTTCTTCCTTGCGTTCAAAGAGGCCCATGGCGAGCGGCAGCGCGATCCAGGCGCGCAGCTTGTCGTTGCCGTCGTAATACCGGTACGTGTTGTAGCCTTCCACTTTCGCGCCGAAATAGGTTTCGATGGCTTTGGCAAGCTGCGAGGCGTTGCGTTGCAGGGTCACGGCGTCTTTCTGATTTCCCAGGGCGCGCGCCAGCCGGGATGCGTATACCAGGGCGCCGTAAGCGAGCACGTTGGTGGAAAGATTGATCTTTCCCGCTTCAAACCTGCCTTCCAGCTCGTCGGAATCAGAAGCGATCACGCCATCCGCCGTTTTTTTCCTCTCAAGATATTAGTTGCACCAGCTGATCAGCGGCCATAAGCGCTGCGCTTCAATGGTATCCGCGCTGTACAGGGCGAACAGCGACGCGCCGTAAGCGATCATCGCCTGGTCTCCGCGGTCTCCGGCGCCGTTCCATATGTCCGTGCCTTCGGCGATGATAGAGCTGGGGATGGGCTTGTACGCACCATTCATGTACCGGGCAAACAGGCGGAAGCTGTTGCGTGCGGATTCGTTGCCTTCGGCGTTGCCGAGAAAAGGAAAATACGGGTTCGCATATTCTGCCTGGTCGTTCGCCCAAATGGCCGCGTAATAGTCGCCGCCGCCGGGAGCGTGCATCAAGCCTTCCCGCGTATCAAAAATGCTTTCTGCGAAACGTACTTTTGAAAAGGCGAACATGCGGTTGAGCGTATCGTCCGGCGTTTGCAGCACCAGCGAGCTTTTCAGGCTTTCCACTTTCCTTTCGCGCTTTTCCCATTCGTACTCCGCTGAAAAATGATAGGGCGGCACACCGGCTTTCCTGCCGGACATCACTACCGAGAACACATGCTTCGCACCCGGCGCCAACCGCAGCTTTCCGCCGTTGTATACTTCATAGGTCAGTACATACGCGCCGTACACGCCTTTAGCGGGATCAGTGACCTGGCGTATATGCGTGCCCGGTATATCCAGCTCAACCGGTGAGCTGCCGGTGTTTTTGATCTCGTACAACTCTATACAGGCGGCTTTACCGGTTGAGGGGAATAATCGCCGGCCGATCCGTATCCCTTTCCCTGCCTTACTTTCCGATTGCAGGTAGCCGTTGAGGTGGAAAGACAGCGGTTCTTCCTTCAGCAGCTTCCCATCGGCCTTCACGCTGTCGATAATGTTGATGTTGAAGAAATGGATGAGACTGCCGCGGGTATCGTTCGGAATAGTGCGCAGCATGGGGAACACGAGTTTTCGTTGCAACACCAGCCGTCCCGCGCTGTCTTTCCCGTAGCGGATGATGGCGGACAATTGTTTCCCGCTCATTTCGATATGGTCCTGGTGAACGTCCGTTTGTTTTACGGGCCATGTAATGCCGCCGTCCGCCGTCATGCGCCACCGGAGCTGTTGCGCGCCTGCCGGTATGAATGCGAGCAACAGCACGGCGGGCAGCAGGGCGCGCCATGTGATCTGTATCATAATGTTCTTTTTTCCTGTTAAAGCGTGTTCCGCCGTGCCAGCACGGTGGGTATGGTGAGCTGCACTTTTTCCCGGCTCATCACCGCCTGCCCGGCCATGCGGCCCATCAGGGAGAAGTCCGTGGAATAAGTGGTGATGCCGGTGATCTCTTTCGCCGGCTCGTCGTTGTGCGACAGCAGGCCGATATCCCGGCCGGGTTTCAGTTTCTTTTCCTTGCACTCTTTCATGATCGCCCACATCGCAAAGTTGTCCAGCGTAAAATACACTTTCCCTTTTTCCACCGATCCGGGAATAAATTCCGGCAGCAGCCTGCCTTTGATGCCCTTGTCTTTCAAAAACTTTTTGAAGGACGTTACGATCTCTTTCGGGTCGAGCGACTGGGGGGAATGAAAAAATATCATTTCGTCGAACTGCCGGATCTCTTCGGTGAGCGCGGAGAAGGCGTTGTAGGACGATTGTTTGAATTCCTGCGTGATGTGGCTGAACTCGCCTTCCAGCGGCTCGTAGCGGTCAAACATGAGAAACTTGCTGCGGGGAATGGCCTCCAGCAGCTCCCTCGTGCGCGGGTGCGGAATGGGCGCCACCACGTACATGCCGTATTTGCCTTTGCTTTGCAGCAGGATGGTCTCGAAAATATCAATGTTGCCGTGATGGAAAAACACGTTGAGATCCACACCGGAGCCGAGCTGCTGGCGGAAGTTGCGGTAAAACTGCTCTTCGAAGGTATCGAGGTTGTACATGAGCAGCGCCACTTTCATCGTTTGTTCGGTATTGTCGTTGGCGACGAAATAACCGAGCCTGTTCTTCGATTCTATCAGGCCGCGGCTGATCAGCTCCCGGTAACCCTTCATGATCGTTTCCCTCGAAAATTCCAGCTCGCGGATCATGCTGTTCACGGAGGGCAGCACATCGTCGAGCCCGATCACCTTTTCGGTGATGGCGTTGATCACGCCCTGCACGATGCGGTCATGTTTGGAATAGGAAGGCACTTGTTCCAGCTCTCTTATCTTCTCGAATACAGTTCCCATCAATATTGATTATTTCATGAAAATACGACGTATCAATTTACGCAACATCCGGCTTTCAGTCAACCGTTGCCGTAACCTGCGCGCCGGGCGCCAGCTTAATATCGGCGTACGACACCGCGCGGCCTCGCCTGTCGCGCTCCTGCTTCGTTCGGTACGCCCTGCCGCCGCTGCGGACCACGGGATGCGCTCCCATGAATTTTGCGCGCCAAACAACCGGCTTCTCCCCTTCATTCTTCACCCAGCTGCGGTTTTGCGCATGCCCCACGGATAAAAGGATACCCAGCACGGGCGCCTGTTCCAGCGTCATGCTGTCTTTTGCATTGCCCCGGTACAGCGTGCTTACGCGGTTGTAACGCGCATCGCCGTCCACACCCATCAGTCCCTGCACGATGCCTTCCAGCACACCGAAGGATACTTCGGGGTATTCCCTGCGTTTGGTGCCGGGGTCGGACAAATGCAGGATGTATTCGTACGCTTTGCCGGCATAGCCAAATTTACTGAGCACGTACGGAAAATAAGAAAGGTTCTCCACGTTCCATTGTTTAGATGTGAGGTGCGCGATAGTACTTTCCGTTCGCTGCGGGTCTTTCAGCGCGTCGAACCATAAAAGGAACGTTTCGCCTTCGCCCTTGCCGAAA
>JBQCFV010000658.1:0-3810 GCA_051958695.1 Chitinophaga sp.
ATTCCGTATCTTAGCGTATAAATTATGCCGCTAATGAGAAAAGACACATTGTTGGTCCTGGCCCTGGCATGCAGCCTCCAGGCCCTTGCCCAGGAACATCCCCTCGCCATCAACGCGCCCGCAGAAGGGGTGAGCATTATCAAAAATAATTCGGCCACCGAAGTGAAAAACCAGGGGAACTCCGGTACCTGCTGGTGTTTTGCCACCACTTCCCTGATCGAAAGCGAATGCATGAAGAAGGGCGGTGAAAAGGCCGACATTTCTGAAATGTACACCGTACGCAGCGTATACCTGCTCAAAGCGCGCAATTACGTGATGCGCCAGGGCGATGCGAAGTTTGGCGAAGGCGGTCTTGGCCACGATGTGCTGATCGCCGCCGCGAGGTACGGTCTTATGCCGGAGTCTGCCTACAGCGGTCTCAAGTCCGGCCAAACCGCGCCCGATCACGGCAAGATGGCCGATACGCTCAAAAAATTCCTGGACACGATGCTGCGCAAAAGACCTATCCCTGTAAACTGGGAGCAGCAATACACCGCGCTGATGGACGAATACATGGGCGGCACGCCTCCCGCAACGTTCGACTATCACGGTCATACCTATACGCCGCAGCAGTATGCTAAAGAAGTGATCAAATTCAACCCGGCCGATTATGTGAGCCTGACCTCGTTCACGCATCATCCGTATTACAGCAACTTTATCCTTGAATTGCCGGACAATCATGCCAACGGCAGCTTTTACAACGTAACGCTCGACGAGTTGATCGGCGCCACCAAATCTGCCGTGGAAAAGGGTTATACGGTGATGTGGGATGCCGACGTAAGCAACCGCGGGTTTGTAACGTCCAGCGGGTATGCGTTAGCGCCGCAGGCGGACAGCCTGTTCAACCGCAAAAAGCCGAACCCCGATCTCCGGGAAGTGAATGCTACGCAGGCTTACCGCCAGGAGCTTTTTGAAAAGCTCGTTACGCAGGACGATCACCTGATGCATATTACCGGTATCGGTAAAAGCCCGGCGGGCAAATCATTTTTTATCGTGAAAAATTCCTGGGGGAAAAATTCTTCGCCTTTTGGCGGGTATGTATATGTATCCGAGCCTTATTTCGCGGTGAACACGATCAATGTAATCGTTCCGAAAGCGGCATTGAATAAGAGTTTGTTGAAGAAGCTGCAGATTAATTGAGGGTTTGGAAATTGGGCTCGCGCTGTTGAATGAGCGGTTGCCAGAAAAGCTATGAATCAATGAAGGATCTGAAAATAGATTTGAAACGGCGGAAGAGTTTCTTTCGCCGTTTTTTTAAGGTTTCGGGGGAGGGGGAATGCCATGTGTTTTTCGTTGAACAAGCATTTGCAAAAGAAGCAGCCGATCAATGAAAGATTTAAAACGACGACGGAGGATTACCTTCCGTCGTTTTTTATGAGATGAAATAGCCTGCACGCCTGGCAGGGGACAGGCCATCCCTGTTATTGCGCTTTTTCTGTCAACAGGTCTACCACTTTTACGTCCAGCGCATCAGCGAGTTGCGCGGCGGTGCGAAGAGTGATGTTGATGTTTCCTTTTTCCATTCGGGAGATGTCGGCATTATCTATATTGCAGCGTGTCGACAATTCGCGTTGGCTGTATCCTTTCTCCTGCCTGATGCGCCGGAGGTTGCTACCGAAAATGGACAGTACTTCAGATTCTTGTGATGCCATTGGAGTATTTTTTTGTGCTGGGGCAAATTGGAAATTAAAATCGAAGTGATTGTTGTGTTAAAACCCTGCAAAGGAGATATTAAATAACAAGATGAGAAATTAATTGGATATAAACGTTGGGCTATAGTCCCTCTATTCGGTGGACGTTTTGAAATGCTTTACGCTCCCTGGAAACCGATCATCCCGCGCCGCTCAACCATGCAAAATCTCAAAACCGTCAATATTTTCCAGCGGACCTTCGGTGATATCCAGCTCCGTTACGGTTGCACCGGTGGGGCCGGTGCGGCACCAGCTGATAAATTCATCCAGCGCGGGTTGGGGGCCTTCGGCTACGATCCGGACGCTGCCGTCCGGGTCGTTTTTAACGGTGCCGGTCAGCCCGAGCCTTACGCCTACCGAGCGGGCCGTGGCCCTGTAATAAACGCCCTGTACCTTAACGCTTACTATAATTTCCTTGTGGATCATTTTTTCTTTCCAATTTACCGGGTTATAAAATTAACAAAGATAAGCGACCGCTGGTTTTCACCCGGCGGGAATGCAACGTTGCAATTGCCTGATATCAGGGGCAAAAGCCGTTGCGCCGCCGGGGTAAAAAATAAAGAACCTTGACAGGCCGTTGTCTGGTTCCTGCACTTCGTGCACCTGGATGTATAGTGATGGATGAAAGTAAAAATATTCGACGGTCGCGGGGGAAACGTTCCGTTTTTGCTGTTCCAGCTGAAAACCGGCTCTTGTGAGCCAGGAGTATATGTTTTGCTGATCGGAAGGCTGCATATGGCCCTTCTGGTACATTGGTTTAATATTGACCCATTCCATGATTCTGCGTTTACATGATTTTATACTTAGCGGGTACTTTCTGTAAATGCCAGGCATACTACAGCATTCATGCATTTACCCGCCACGGCGCTTAGCGAGTACTTCCTGTAAATGCCAGGCATACTACAGCATCCATGCATTTACCAGCTACGGCACTTAGCGAGTACTCCTTGTAAATATCAGGCATACTACAGCATCCATACATTTCCAGCTACGCCCGCACGTAAGTGCCGCGGTGATGCAATTCTGCACGGTTGAATCTGATGGGTCGTAAGTAGGGAAAAATAGGGGCCGGGAGATAAACGCCCGCCCCGATAAGTATGATACTGACTCTTAAAAAGAATTATATAAAGGATTATAAACCATTGATTATTTGCGGCCATCAAAACACAACTTCTCCCTCCTCGATCAAAGCCGCAGTACGGTTAACAGAGTATTCTCCGCACATTTCTCCTGCACAAACTCCCTTCAACCAAACAGAATACTAATCCTAAGCCGTACGATTAAATAAAGGATTCCCACACGCATCTCTCTTCCCTTCAACCAAACACAATACTAACCCTAAGCCATACGGTTAAACAAAGGATTTCCCACACGCATCTCTCCAATCAAACACACAATACTAACCCTCAACCGCAGCACGGTTAAACAAAGGATTTCCCACAAGCATCTCTCTTCCCTTCAACCAAACACAATACTAACCCTAAGCCGCATGATTAAACAACGGATGCCTTGCCGGCACATCCCTGCCAAACATAAACTCTCTCAGCATCTCATACCTGCCGCCGCCCGCGGGCTTCCGCAGCAGGCTGAAACTCTGGCAATGAAAACTGCGCACGAACATCTTGTTGGCGAGATAAGGCGCCAGCTGGTTGAACTGCTGCTGGTTGACCGAGCGCGCCAGCGTAATATGCGGACGGTAAGCGCCGCCCTTCAGCTCGAACGCATCCAGTATCCTGCGGTGCAATTCTTCCACCGGCCGGGGATTCGCCACGTTCACATAGAACATATGCTTCGTATCCCCCTGCCTGCAATGATCGATGCGGGAAGTATATACCGTGAAAGCCGACTGGTCCGTTACCAAAGCCTCCAGCATCTGCACGAACTCACCCTCGTAACGCTCCGGGAACTCCGAGCGGAAAAGCGCAATATGCGCCTGCGAAAACGCACCAGGGAAGGGTCCCAGTTCCTCCGCTATCAGGTGCTTGTACATGCTTACATCCTGCACTGTTTGTGCGTCAGGCTGCAATACCAGCATGTAATCAAATCATACTTCCTGTTCCATGTCTTTCTGATTAAGCAA
>JBQCFV010000659.1:0-10332 GCA_051958695.1 Chitinophaga sp.
CCTCAGCCAGTTGTCATCGAACTTCGTGGTGCAGACAGACGCCGCCAAAGGCGTGGCTTTCGAAAACTACAAAACGTATTACATATCGGATACGGTAGCGCTGATATCGTCCAGCAAAACGGATACGCTGCTGCCCGCCGATGCGGCGCTGCAGATCGTGAACACGATCAAAAGCAATATGGACGCACGCGGTTACACTTTTGTGCCCAAGGCGCTGAAGCCTGACCTGGGCATCAACACCATCGCCGTGAAAGACGTGGATGTGGGCGTTGTGTATCCCGGCTGGTGGTGGGGCTATCCCGGTTACTGGGACCCCTGGTACTGGGGCTGGTATTACCCTTACTACTATCCCTGGTCGGTCGCATATGCCGTTACCACCGGCAGCGTGATCGGCGAGATCATCGACCTGAAAAATGTGAGCACCGACCAGAAACTGCAAGTGGTATGGACGATGTCGCTGAACGGCGCGCTGGGCAGCTCCAACGCTTCCAACCTGCAAAGGGCGATCGACGGCGTCAATCAGGCTTACATGCAATCTCCCTACCTGACCACCAAATAACCACCACAAAACTGACCGACATGAAAAAAATATTAATCACCGGCATACTGGCATTATTCCTGGCAGGTCATGCGTCCGCGCAGTCTTACGCAACCGGCACTTCGAGCCCCGCGGGCGCCTGGAGCAACCTCTGGGGTCTTTCATGGGAAATTTCCATTCCCACCAATAACGACTTCCTGACCAAAACCAGCTTCGCGGGCGGCAAGTTCGAATACCGTCATTTTTTTCCCGGCAAACCGCTTTCCCTGGGCGTATCCCTTGGCTGGAATTCGTACGAGCAATACATCCCCACCCAAACCATCACCTACGACGAAGGCTCCAAAGCCATTACCACCGACATGGACCGCGTGATCTATACGGTGCCCGTAGCCGCCATCGGCCATTATTATTTCAACTACGGGAAAATGGCGATGCCGTACCTGGGTGTGGGCATCGGCGCGCAATACAGCGAGCAGGATATCTATTATAACATTTTCCTCGACGAGGAATACAACTGGGGTTTCCTGGTGCGGCCGGTGATCGGCGTGCTGATAGCGCCGGGACAGAAGAACTGGGGCATCCTGGCGAGCGCGAGCTATTCTTTCGCCACCAACAAGAACGAAAGTTTTAACATCGACAACCTGAAAAATTTCTCTTTCAATATAGGATTATTCTTAGCGTATTAAAGAGACCGAATGTTTTGATGAGTGCTAATTTGTTTATGCTTAGGAGCGGCCGCATCTTTTCCAGGATGCGGCCTTTTTGTACCCTGTCCCATCGCTGCCAGCCGGTCTTCTTTGTTCATATCCTCAACAGGAACGCCTTTCCCGGTTTCCGCACTTCATTCCCCCTAATAAAAAACCCCTGCCGCTTTCGCGGACAGGGGCCGACTGCAAATGCAAAGCCTGATTACGAAACGATCCCGCTTGTTTACTGCTTAGTTGGGAAACTGCTCATAATCTTTGCGATGGCTTTGGGGATTTGCGCGTCCGGATCTTTCAGCGGCGAGTCGATCTCGGCGTTGCCGACGCCATGCCATACCATGCTTCTTTTTGTTCTGTCCACCACGTCGATGATCACTGAACCGTCCGTGTATTTATCTACCGAGTAGGTCGTATTGCTGGAAGCCATGCCCATGCCTCCTCCCCAGTAGCCATAAGGCCGGTAGAACCCGCCGTAGCCATAATAATCCGTGTTCGCGCTCACGCTTTTACCTTCTTTTGCCACCGCGATGGTATTTACCAAAAGGTCCGCGCTGGAGGTATGGGCCTGCGTATAGCCCTTCGCTTCCATTTGAGAGACCACCGCGTTCTGGATGCGGTTGCGATTCAGTTCACTGATGGAACTTTTATCACCTGCGGGGTTATAAAAAGCGAACGTTTTGTAATTGGAAAAATTGGCCTGATGATCGTAGTCGGAAGTGACTTTCACCGTCGGGCCGCAGGCCGCCAGAAGCAGCACCAGCGATAAACCTGTAAACGATACTTTTTTCATGTTTTACTTTTTTAGTGATGATATATGTTTGTTGTCTTACCATGAATATCCAATACTGAACACGATGCCGTAATCAAATTTGTTCGCCGAGGGATCGGGCGGCCGGTTGTCGAAGTTGATGTACAGCTGCGCGCTGGCGTTAAGATGTTTAATGATCTTCCAATCCAGTGTCGTGTTCTGGTCGAAGCGCCAGCGGCCGGGCTGCGTGATGCTGAAGAACACGCTGTTGGACACCTGCAGCTTCAGCTTGGGCGTACCGAGCCGGAAGAGGTAATAATTAAAGAACAACGGGATCTCCACGGACGAGCTTCTCGTGGCCGCATCGCCCTTCGTGCTGTCCACGCTGTATTCCATCTGGTAGGAAATGCCCGTTGCCACCCGGAGATCGTTATGCCTGTTCTTCACCAGTATCGGGCCCAGCCCTTCCATTCCCTGTATACGCGCCGATACGCCCAGCTCGGTGATGCGCTGGTATTGCACCTGCGTAACGCTGAACCAGTGCGTCCAGAATTCGAGGTAGCCGCCCAGCGCGAGATCGGCTTTTTCGATGCCCCTGAAATCCTCGTCTATCGTATAGATCACGTCGCCGGTGAGCTGGTACGTCCACAACTTCGTGGCGTAACTCAGCGAATTGCTGCCGTTGATGCGGCCGATGTTGCTGTTGCGCGTGTATGAAAACCCAAGGCTGATGCTGCCCGTAAGCCGCTGCCAGAAATCGGCTTCCAGCTCGTGGATATTGTCCAGGTCTTCGATGAACAGGTCCAGCGAATCGTCCGCCATCGCTATTTTCACCCATCCCGGACCAATTCCCTCGTTCAGCGTGCCGTAATACCGTTTGTTCCGTATGTCTTCTATCACGTAAGGAATGCGGCGGGCGCGCAGGTGTTTCACGTCTTTCAGGTTAATGGTCACGTCGTCGTCGATCTTATCGGGGTCAAACACCAGTTCGCCGCGCTGCATCCTTTTCACTTCGCCGATCAGCTTGTCGTCGTTAAAAAAAACCACCTCATCCCTTTCTTCCGGGACCAGCTGCTGCGCCGCGGTATGGCGGGCGGCAAGCAGGAGCAGGAAGAAGAACGGCCACTGCCGGACGGCGCCTGTCACCACCGCCACCGGTAGTTTGCAGACAGCAGGCCGGATTTTCTCCCTCCGAGGAAACCTATTTCCACCCTGGCCTGCCAGCGCTTGCTGAACTGGTATTGCCCTCCTGCCAGCATACTCCAGTTGCTCACCGGCCTTTTTGTCAATGAATAATTGATGATCACGCCGTCGGGGTTATTGGTGTGTATCCGGTCGATGAGTTTTTCGGCGACTTCTTTTACCACGGCCTGTTGCGGACGGCTGAGACTTTGGTACCATTCGGCCGTTTCGTCCTTTATCTCCTGCAGTTTGTCTTCGGGTATTTCACCGGCGAGGCTGCTTACGTCTATGCTGCCCGTGGTGCCTTTGTTCACAAAAATGCCCGTCGTGCCGATCCAGAGCGTAAGCATACGGTCTTTCGGGAAAATAAAATTGTAGCCGAGGCGCGGGGTGACCATCAGGGTTTTCACCTTGTTATCGAGATTATCCAGCGTCGTCCAGGTATGGTTGATGTCGTTGATAGAGATAAAGCCGTGATAACCGCCGGCCAGCGTAAGGCCCAAACCCATCACGTGGCCGTTGAAATACGCTTCGGTATGGAATTGCAGCGGGTCCGTCACGTTCACGCTGGTTTTGCTCCACACTTTGCCGATGATGCCGTACACGTCCATGAAAG
Source organism: Chitinophaga sp. (assembly GCA_051958695.1). Classification (GTDB taxonomy): domain Bacteria; phylum Bacteroidota; class Bacteroidia; order Chitinophagales; family Chitinophagaceae; genus Chitinophaga. The sequence goes on from JBQCFV010000659.1 coordinate 3,789, forward strand.
GCAGCACCCAAAGATCGGCCCGCGCCGTGAGCGCCTGTATTTCCGCTTTTACCTCGCCGAATTTTACGAAGTCCAGCTCCACCGGCTCGTTGCCGCCGACGCCTACTTTCAGATCGCTCACATTCACTTCCTGGCTGCCGGGGGAATAATTAAGCATGATGCCTACAGGGTATTGCAGGCTGAAACCGCGCGCCGCCACTTTGCTGCCGAGCAGCGGGAAACGCCAGGGATAACCTTTGTCCTTCATGCTGTCCGCATAATCGGAATCCTTTTTATGCAGCTTCACACTGCCCGTTTGCGCGGATGCCTGCATATGCAGCAACAGCAGCATCAGGGAGAAAAATAAAAGCTGGCGGAACGGGAACATTCCGCCGGGTTTAAAAATCAACCTATATAAACCTATCAACGTATGATAAAACATAAGGAATGCGTTTTCCGGGCAATAGCGGTATGCATCGCACTTTGATGATAGAAACAGACTTGGGTGATGAGGTTGTTTGATGCCCGGAGGAACGGCCGCATGGGCGCGGCCTCAGCAATACTAACACATGCCATGTATGATTGTTGTACACATGAAAAATATTTTTTCGTTCGCGGATTACTGGTTAAATTGCATACACGTTATCTCCACTCCTCCCAGGCACTAATTTTCACTCATCATCATTGTCTATTATTTAATAATGACGTATGCGCACATTCCTTAGAATGCTGGCAGTGATGATCGTTATCCTGGAAAACCCTGCCGCAGCACAATTGAAAGGCACGCACCTGCCGGGCGACGCCGGTCTCAAAAGCGGCTCCCAGGCCCCGCCGGGCTTCAGCATCGTAGCACCGGTTTATCTACAATGCAAACAAGCTGCGATCTGCACATGTTCATCGTTTTTTCTCACCGTTACATACAATGTCAAATCATTCACCAAATAATCTCCCCTGATGAAAAAGATATTTTACATACTGTCTGCTGTTTTGATAACCGCCGGGTGCAAACAACCTGCACCCGGCCATCAGGATGCAGGAACGTATACCGATGCTTCCGTGCTGCCGTCCTGGAACGAAGGCAATACGCGCACTACCATCATGGAATTTGTGGACGCCGTGACCGATACCAACGACGTGAATTACGTGGCGCCGGAAGACCGCATCGCCGTGTTCGACAACGACGGTACATTATGGTCGGAGCAGCCGCTGTATTTCCAGGGGTTCTTCGCCATCGACCGCATCCGTGCACTGGCCGCAACGCATCCCGAATGGAAAACGAAGCAGCCCTTCAAAGCCGTGCTGGAAGGCGATATCAAAACCCTCATGGCCTCCGGTATGGAAGGTATTTCGCAGGTGCTGATGGCAAGCCATACCGGCATGACCTCCGCGGAGTTTGACGGGATCGTCCGCAACTGGATCGACACCGCAAAGCTTCCTGTCAAAAATGTAAAATTCACCGGGCTCACCTTTAAACCTATGAAAGAATTGATCCTGTACCTGCAGCGGAACGGGTTCAAGACCTTCATCGTGTCCGGCGGCGGCGTAGATTTTATGCGGCCCTGGGCCTGGCAGGCCTATCATATCCCTCCCGAAAATGTGGTGGGTTCTTATACCGGTTTGAAGTTTGAAATGGTGAACGACGCGCCGGAGCTGCGCCGCGAAGCGAGCGGCGTGTTTGTGGACGACGGGCCGGGAAAGCCCGCCGGTATTCAGCGTTTTATCGGGAAGCGGCCTATCGCCGCCTTTGGCAATTCTGACGGCGACCTGCAAATGCTGCAGTATACCACCATCGGAGGGCAGGGCCTGCGTTTCGGGCTGATCGTACATCATACCGATGCAGACCGGGAATGGGCGTACGACCGGCAAAGCCATGTAGGCAGGCTCGACAAAGCGCTGGACGAAGCAGCGAAAAGGAACTGGACCGTCGTGGATATGAAAAAGGACTGGAATACCATCTACTGATACGATACCGGCCTTCTCATCCAGCCATTTCCGAACCCTGAAAAGCCGCAGGTGTGGTGCAAGCCACGCCTGTTCTTTTATTGCGCGAATACATAGATGGTTTGCCTGCGGCACAAATTGTTATCGCGGAACCGCCCGCAGCGCCCGTTTTGCCAGGCGCAGGAACGCTTGTTTCTTATTGCGGGAATACAAATATGGCCACCGCCCTCAGTCCGAAATTCGCTTTGGAATGGCTGGGTGCGGCCACGGGAATGCGCGGTCCCACGATCAGCTGCACGGGTTGTTTGCCTAACTTGGTCAGCCCGGAAAGCACGGGATTAACAAAAACCGTCGTCTCTTTCGCCGCCCAATTGCCGGTGATCTCCGCGTTTACGCCAAGGCCCGCGCCGCTGGGCCAGTTGTGCGTGAGGAATGGCTGAATGAATATCTGGTTCACCTGTCCCCTTTCGCTATCGCCCGCGAAAGACCATATCTGGTTGGCAAGGACGCCGATGGTAAGCCCGGTGCTTTGCCGCAGCAATAATACCGTTGGCCCCGCGCCCCATTTGCGCGTGGACAGGTAATTCTCCGTACCGGTAGGGGCCAATAATGCGGGGCCCGCTCCCCAGATAAATTTGGAGGGTTTGGAAGGCGAAAAGAACGCGGACGCCGTAGCATCGCTTAACCCGAACTCATGGTTGCCGTCGCCGGAAATATCGTACTGGTCCACGACCGGCAAAATATACCGCGTGATCAGGTTGAGGCTCTTGCTGAGTTTAATGGGGATCACCGGCTGGATATTCAGCGTATATTTCGAGCCGTTATATGGCCCGATGCCCCAGTCCGCATTGCTTTGCAAGGGAAAACTGATCATACTGGCGACGGGGTTGGCGAGCTTGTCCGCCAGCTCCTGCGCGCTGGGCGCGGGCTGTTCCTGGGCGTGAACAATGGTAAGCGCGAGCAATGCGATCGTTGTAAAAAATATCTTCTTCATATAAGCATTTGGAGGATGAGATAATGCTTTGAAGAGGGCTGCCTGTTTGTGCGGAGTATATTATCAATAACGCCGGCGATGGCGGATTGTTCGGTTATTCCGGCCAGGGCCGCTGATCTTCGGACACTTCCAATATTTCTTTTTCCGCCGGCTGCGATCTTTTCCATTGTTTGCGCAGCATTGATATTTCTTTTTTCAATGCCGCTCCTTTTTCCGTTTCGATTTGATCACGGGCGTACATTTCCTGCAAATAATCATGCAGCGCGGGCGAGCCCGGCACCGTTTTTCGCGGCGATGCAAACCGGTCCCACCATTGGTATAACCTGCGCAGCAATTCCGGTGAAGCCGCATCTGCTTTTATGAATTGTTTGAAACGGTATGTTTCGCTTTGCAGGTAGCGGGCGCGCAAAATTCTGATTTCCCGGTAAAGCCGGATGGAACATTTCACCAGCAACCAGATCAGCAGTACACCTGCGACAGTGTACAACAACGCCATGTACCATGGTAGACCCATCACGCGGTACGGCCCCTTATGCGCCGATGTGACGGGGGGACTCGCCGCAGCCAGGCTGTCTTTCAGAGTGGCGAGCATACCGAGGCCGGGATTTTCTTTCACCCGTATCGTGCGGGCCGGGGTAGACCGTTTGAAAAGCCGTCCGGCATAAGGGTTCCACCAGTACACTTCTACCGCCGGGATGGTGAATGTGCCGGCTTTGAGCAGGAGATAATCCGCCTGCTCCGTTCTTTCTCCGTTCGGGTTTACATCGTCGCGCGTGTCTTTCAGCACCGCGGGTTTCGGGTACACGTTCGCCCAGCCGTCCTCCGTCATGCGCGCTTCGGGGATCAGCTGCGGCAGCGTGCCCTGCGCGTCTATCGTCACCGTTCTCTCCAGCACGTCACCCACTTTCAGATCGTCCAGGGGTTTGCTCCAATGGTCCGCGAGCGCCACGTCGCGCGCAACGAGCCATTCATGACCGGAAGGGTATTGCGGCGGAACTGGCTTTACGGTATACGATACGGGCGCGGTATGCACGGTGATCTTCCTGCCCCGCGTGCTGCCTTCAGCAGGGCTTTCGGCGGTGATGGCCATGGACGGTAAAGTGAAGCTGCCCGGTTTGTACGGAAATACCATGTAATAGAACTGCACGCCGGAAAGGCTGCTGCCGTTCATTTCGTACTGGCCGGGCACGCTATGCGTGAAGGGTACGATGAACGCGTCGTTCACCTGCAGGTTGTCGAATTGCAGCGGCGCGGTGTACCAGGTGGTGGTGACCACGGTGAACGTGGCCTTGAAAGGCTGCTGCACGTATACGCTATGCCTGTCCAGCGTTACACGGGCGAACACGTTCGTTTGCGCCGCGATGCGCAGCGGCAGCAGGAAAAAACAAATGCAAACGAACATTCTCATGGCCGTATGTTTTTATAGTACCGTTGCTGTTGCAGCACAAAACGTTTATGCAGGAACATTCCCGGGTCGGCGGGCGGTTTCCGGAGGATGATGTTCTTCATGTCCGGCGTTTTGCCGGGCGCGCCCGTGGAGTCTTGCGGCGAGGGCGCGTCGCTTTCGCGTGCTTCGTGAATATTCGATTTCACGGTTTCCGTGAGGCGGTCGCCGGTTTTTGGCAATTCCTTCACCTGCGTTTCGGAAGCGAGCTTCTGGTCTTGCGCGGTGGGTTTCCGTTCTTTCAGTGAATCTTTTGTTTGCGCCTTTTTAACGATCGAATCGCTTTTCCGGTCGTAACGCATAATGGAATCTGTTTCCACTTTGGTGATCTTCATCTGTTGCTTTCCCGCGTCTGCAAGGCGTTTCAGGACGGGGTCCCTTTTCGCGGCAAGGTCGAACGCCTGCATGGCCTCGTCGTATCTGCCGAGCTTTGCCAGGCTCAGGCCGCGGTTGTACTGGCTAGCGGCCGAGGTATCGAGCGCGAATACTTCGGCGGCGGCCTCAAAATCGCCGGCTTTGAAGAACGCGGCGCCTTTGTGCGGCAGATCGGTGAAGCGGTCTGCGGCTTCGGCGTATTTGCCTTCGTTGTAGAGTACCTGGGCCTGGTAGTCTTTTGTGTACCACCAGTCCGCCTCCCTGCTGTTCACGCTGCAGCTGGTCAGCGTCAGTACCGCCGCCAGCCAGCACCATTGTATCGCCCAGCCTTTGCGGAACCAATAGAGCACGATCAGCAGCACGGGGAGCACGAATACAAAACCCATGTCCTGCCAGTGGCGGTCGTCCGCCTTTGCGTCTTTTTCAAAAATGAGCCGGTCGCGCACGCGCGACGCGATGCGGCCTACATCGGTAGTGTCCAGTGTTACGGGCGTTACGCGGATGTTGGGGTGATGCACCGGTGCGCCCTGCTGCGAAGCGGGCGCCAGCAGCAATATTTCCAGCCGGTGAATATGCGATGCGGCGTAGCTTTCAAATATCCCCGCATCGGCAGCGGAGATGCTGTCCGTCATCAGCAGGATATGACTGGGCGCCAGCACCGGCCGCATCAGCGTATCCACAACGCGCATCATGAGCGCCGAGTTCCTGCCTTGCACCGGCATCTCCCAGTTGTCCAGGCTGCCCCCCTGGAATTTGATCAGCTCATAATCGGTCGTGAACGGCAGCACGAGATGCGGCGTACCGGCGAATGCCAGCAGACCGGCCGGGGCGCCGGGTTTCGCGCGCAGAAAGTCGCTGAGCTTCAGCTTGGCGCGCTCCAGCCGGTTGGGAGGAATGTCTTTGGCGAGCATCGACGCGGAGAGGTCCATTACTACCATCACCACTGCCTGCACTTTCTGACCGGGCACTTCCACTTTTTTCCAGGCGGGGCCCGCAGCGCCGAGTATCGCCAGCGCCATGCCGCCGGCAAACAGCAGCAGCGGCGCGATCACCGCGCGGCGGTTGCCGGGTGTGAACATATAACGGCGAAAGGCGGGATCGATGAACTGTTTCCATTTTGTTTGCTCCCTGTTTCCCCAGGCCAGCAATGCGGCGATGAGCAGAAGCGGAACAAAAAGCCATAACGCGGCCGGCCGCAGGAAATGAAGCTGCTGCCAGTCGATATCCATATAGTCGTGAACGTTCATTCTTTTTTATTCAGCAATTGCAGGCTTCCTGCCGCCAGCTGAAAGGCAAGCCCCAGCAGCACGGCGGCGGCGAGCGGGTAAAAGTATAGCAGGGTGACCGGTTCGTATTGTTCCGCTTCGTAGGTGATCGGCGTCAGCTTATCCAGCGTTTCGTATACCTTCGCCAGTTCCCCTTCGTTCATCGCGTTGAAATATTGCCCGCCGGTGGCGGCGGCAATGCCTTTCAGCGTTTTTTCATCAAGATCGTAGCCGCTGCCTTTATGCGCGGTGCCGATGCCCATCGTATAGATCACGATGGAATCTTTGCCTGCGGCGTGCGCAGCGTCGAGCGGCAGCAGGTCGGTGCCGGTATCCACGCCGTCCGTCAGCAGCAGCATTACTTTCTGCGGCACGGTGTCTTTTTCGAGGATCTTCATGCTGAAAGCGATGGCGTCGCCGATATTCGTCATTTGCCCGGCCATGCCTACCTCGGTCTGGTCGAGCAGCCATGAGATCATAGGAAGGTCGGTGGTAAGCGGCGCCTCCAGGTATGCGTTGCTTCCAAAAACAACGAGAGCCACATGG
>JBQCFV010000660.1:0-2783 GCA_051958695.1 Chitinophaga sp.
CGGCTTGCTGGGCAAATACCTGATGGACCACCACTTCCGCACCGGCGCATCCGGCGTGGCGGAAGGGTATGAGGATAAATATTTCTACGGGCGCCGTGCGAACGGTCTTTACGTGCCCCGCTACCGCAACGTGGGCTCCGACAAACGCGACTACCTACGCGGGTTCGGTTACCAGGGCGGCGCAAGCCGCAGCGGCTGGAGCCGCGGCATCGCTGAAATGGGCGTGGGCAAAGACTTCAAGGAAATGCTCACCGAGCCCGGCCAATGGTCGATGGGCCTGGGCGGCTTTGGCGAATGCCTGCCTTATGAAGACAACTACGTAGCGCTCGACAACAGCGAAAAAGACGCATGGGGCCAGCCCGTACTGCGCTTCAACGCAGAGTTCAAAGAGAACGAAAAGAAAATGCGCGTGGACATGGCAAACGATGCGGCCGAAATGCTGGAAGCGGCGGGCATCAAGAACGTAAAAACATACGACAGGGGTTCCTGGCCGGGCATGGCCATCCACGAGATGGGCACCGCGCGTATGGGCCGCGATCCGAAAACGTCCGTTCTCAACGGTTTCAACCAGGTGCATTCCGTGCCGAACGTGTTCGTGACCGACGGCGCGTGCATGACCTCCGCAGCCTGCGTGAACCCTTCGCTCACCTACATGGCGCTTACCGCAAGGGCGGCCGATCATGCGGTGAAAGAACTGAAAAAAGGCAATAGCTTCTCCGCGTGAACAGGTACGATAATTTTACAGAAGAGCCGCCGTTAAGTGCGGCTCTTCATGCTTCAACCCGTTACGGGCTACTTTGAACAATAAACCCTCGCTACATGAATCTCAACATCAAGGCGACCCAAGAGCATACCTATGACGCTATCGTAGTAGGCTCCGGCATCAGCGGCGGCTGGGCCGCGAAAGAGCTTTGCGAAAAAGGCCTGAAGACCATCGTGCTCGAAAGAGGCCGCAACGTGGAGCACGTCAAAGATTACACCACCGCCAACTGGAATCCCTGGGATTACAAATACCGCGGGTGGCATTCCCCGGAAATGAAAGAGAACCATCCCATTCAAAGCCGCTGCTACGCTTTTGACGAAGCTACCGAGCACTTCTGGGTGAACGATAAAGAAAATCCTTACAACGAGATTAAGCCGTTCAACTGGCTGCGCGGTTACCACGTAGGGGGCCGCTCGCTCATGTGGGGCCGGCAGGTATACCGCTGGAGCGATCTCGACTTCGAGGCCAACGCAAAAGACGGGCATGGCGTGGACTGGCCCATCCGTTATAAAGACATTGCGCCCTGGTACAGCTACGTGGAGAAGTTCGCCGGTATCAGCGGTCAGGCCGAAGGTTTGCCGCAGCTGCCGGACGGCGAGTTCCTGCCGCCGATGGAAATGAACTGCCTCGAAAAACACGTCGCCGCAAGGATCAAAGAAAAGTATAAGGACCGCATCATGACCATCGGCCGTGTGGCGCATGTGACCAAAGAGCACAACGGCCGCGGCCCCTGCCAGTACCGCGACCTCTGCGCCCGCGGATGCCCGTTCGGCGGCTATTTCAGCAGCAACGGCGTTACGCTTCCCGCTGCGCAGAAAACCGGCAATCTTACGCTCCGCCCGTATTCCATCGTGCTGGAAGTGATCTACGACGACAGCACGCAAAAGGCCAAAGGCGTGCGTATCATGGACGCCGAAACCAAAGAGGTGATGGAATACTATGCGAAGATCATTTTTATCAACGCGTCTACTTTAGGCACCACGGCCATCCTGCTCAACTCGGTGTCCGGCCGCTTCCCCACGGGTCTCGGCAACGACAGCGACCAGGTGGGCCGCAACCTCATGGACCATCACTTCGGCGTAGGTGCGGGCGGTTCGTTCGAAGGTTTCCAGGATCAATATACGTACGGCCGGCGAGCGAACGGTATTTACATCCCGCGCTTCCGTAACGTGAACGCGGGTACGAAACGCAGCGATTACGTGCGAGGCTTTGGTTACCAGGGTGGCGCGTCGCGCGGGCGCGGCGCCGGATGGGACGGCATCGGCGTGGAGCTGAAAGAATCGCAGTCCGAAGCGGGCAACTGGAGCATGTGGATCGGCGCCTGGGGCGAGCACCTGCCGTACCAGGACAATACCGTGCGGCTCAATAAAGACAAAAAGGACGTGTACGGCCTGCCTACGCTCGACATAGATTGCAGCTTCCGTGAGAACGAGCTGTCGATGCGGAAAGACATGCTGGAAAGCGCGAAGGAAATGCTCGAAGCCGCGGGGCTGACAAACGTCGGCGGGAACGACGATATGCCGCCTCCCGGTCATTGTATCCACGAAATGGGCACGGCGCGCATGGGACGTGATCCGAAAACCAGCGTGCTGAACGGTTTCAACCAGATGCACGCGGTGAAGAACGTGTTTATTTCAGACGGCGCCTGCATGGCCTCTTCCGCCTGTCAGAACCCGTCCATCACCTACATGGCGCTTACCGCCCGCGCGGCGGACCATGCGGTGAGCGAGCTGAAGAAGAATAATATCTGATAAAACAGCGAATAATGAAAGCCGCCGGGGGATTGATCTTCCGGCGGTTCTGTTTTCACGCGAAGCTGTAACCGCCCGGCACCCCGCTTTTCGACAATACCACCTGCCACAACTGGTTGCTGCGCGAACGGAACGCCCCCGCGCAGGACAGCAGGTAATATTTCCACATCCTGAAGAAGGTGGCGTCGTATTTTTCTTTCAGCCGCTCCCAGTTGGCGGAGACGTTTTCGTACCAGGCCATCAGCGTTTTGTCGTAATCGGCGCCGAAG
>JBQCFV010000661.1:0-2109 GCA_051958695.1 Chitinophaga sp.
CCATTAAATAACCAAAAACCTTAAATTATACCCAATTAACATATCAATTACAAGATATGTATCCTTATTGCCGTAATTTTGCGGGGTGAATAGGACAATAACCGTGCAGATAGGTACATTTAACGAATACGCATGTTTTCAAAGAAAAAGAATCTGCTCGTAAGCGGCCTGCTTTTTACCACCATGGCCGCTTCAGCACAAAAAGCCCCCAAAATTTACCTGAAAAAATTTACGCCCGTTGCGGTTAGCCTCATGAAAGAGACCGGCGTGCCCGCCAGTGTCATCCTTGGCATCGCTATGCTGGAATCAGGCAACGGCACCAGCAAAAACGCCCGCCTCCTGAAAAACCACTTTGGGATCGTAGGCCGTAACAATCTCGCCAAACGCGGCGAAACTTACCGCAGCGTGTACCGCGAATTTCCTTCGGATACCGCTTCCTACCGCTCTTTTGTCAAGATCGTGCTCAAAAGAAAATGGTACCCCGCCCTGAAAGGGAACACCGATTACAGCATCTGGCTGGAAAAACTGATCCAGTCCAATTACTCCTCTGCGGGCAACGTTTGGATCAGCCGCGTGAAATCTATGATAAAAACATATAAATTATATGAGCTGGATGGTGAATTAAATCTGGCAAAACGATAGCTTTGTAACCGGGCCGGGTATACGATCCCGCTGCCAATATGCCGACTATGCCATCCGGAAACAAACATTCCTATCCTTTAATGATCGTGTTGGGCACCCTGTACTGCCTGATGGCGATCTCGCTCGTCGATAACAGCCTCTCGTTCGGCAGCTATACGCTGCGCCCGCTGAACATCCTGGCCGATCTTCGTACGCCCGCCGCCGATACCGCAGGTACCGCGGAGGCGGCACTGGCGGCCGTAACGGATTCCACGGAGGCTGATCCGGCGGTGCACCAGGTACCGATAGACTTTACCACCTATACCGGCATCCTGGATTATGGACTGGACAATGAGGACAAAGGCGCCGGCATGCAGCATTTCATGTACGCGTTGAAACAACTGCAGCACGGCAAACGGAAAAAAGTACGCATCGCCTATTTCGGCGATTCCATGATCGAAGGCGACCTCATCACCGCGTCTCTCCGGGACAGTCTGCAGGCTTATTTTGGGGGCGAAGGCGTGGGTTTTGTGCCCGCTACTTCCGTTGTTTCCGGCTTCCGCACAACCATTACGCATAGCTTTTCTCCCAACTGGACGGATTATCACTTCCGCAACAATCCCCCGGCAGGCACCGAACTGGGCCCTTCCGGCCATGCCTTTTTGCCCGCGCCCGAAAGCTGGGTGAAATACCAGCCGGTAAAACGGCGGCGCCTCGACCAGTTTGAAGAAGTAAGCCTGCTGTACGGCCGCGGCCGCCGCAACATTGTGGTGAACAACCGAAGGCTGGAGCTGAAAGGCCGCGGCAAGATCAACGCTTATTCCTTCACGCCTGATTCCACGCAACGCTCGCTTACCCTCCGCTTTCTCAACGACAATCCCACCCTCTTTTACGGCGTATGTTTCGAAAGCCCGAGCGGCATTTTTCTGGACAACTATTCTTTCCGCGGTATCAGCGGCGTAGAGCTCGGCAAGCTCAGCCGCACCATGTGGGACGAGCTGCAGAGCGTGCGCCCTTACGACCTGATCGTGCTGCATTACGGCGCCAACGTGCTGTTCTGGCCCGAGAACACAAAGTTCGACTGGTACGAAAAGCCGATGGTGAAGGTGGTGGATTCGCTGCGCAGGTACTTCCCGAACACCTCGTTCCTCATCGTAGGCACGGCGGACAAAGCCTACAAAAAGAAAGGCCGGTACGTGACCGCGCCCGGTGTAAAAGCCCTGATGAAAGTGCAGCATAAGTTCGCGGAAAGCCGCAGCACGGCCTACTGGAACCTGTTCTCAGCCATGGGCGGCGAAGGCGCCATGACGCGCTGGGTGGACACGGCGATGGCTAACAAGGATTACACGCATTTCAATTTCCGCGGGGCCTCGAGGGTCGGCGCCCTTTTATATAAAGCGATTATGGATGAATATCAGCAGGCGGATATGTAAACGCCTTTTCCTGGTTTGGTTTTTTATGGGCAGTTGTGCGGCGGCGCTCGCGCAG
>JBQCFV010000662.1:0-8319 GCA_051958695.1 Chitinophaga sp.
GATCTCGTGGAAGTCAGCGCCGGGCTCGATGAATGGGATGCCAACGTAGGCGCCCGCATCCTGTTCAAATTGTGTAACCTGATGGTTAAATCAAATGTATAAGTTCCGCATCCTCCATCCGAACGCGATCACCAAACTGCGCATGCAGCCCATTATGCACGGCATGATCGGCATTCTTTTCCTGTTCAACCTCATCGGCGTGTACAAGATGGAAAAGCCGAACTGGGGCATGGCGCTGCTGTTTATCGCCCTGGGGACCGCCAGCCTGGCGTTCCCTTTCATGATGCGGAAACTGCGCAAGCTGTCCGAAACCAATTCCATCCTGCGGCTCCTGCAGGTGTTCACCCTGCTGAGCGGCAGCCTTTTCTTCCTGTCGCACCTGCAGCCCATTATCGGGGGAACGCTCCTGCTGGCGGGGCTCGGCGTGGCCTATACCGGCTATGCGGAATACCGGATCATGCAACCCTCCTACGCCGAGATCGATACGACCGGCATCGCGCTGCCCACCGTCTTCGGACAACGGCGGCACGGCTGGAACGAAATGAATAACGTAATTTTGCGGAACGACCTGCTGACGCTGGATTTCCGGAACAACAAAGTACTCCAGCTGGAAGTGCTCGACGAATATTCTCCCGCGCAGACAGCGGACATCAACGCATTTTTTCAATCGAGACTGACATGAACGTTTCTCCTTATATAATGTACTCCGACGGCAAAGGCAACATCTTCGAGGACACCTCGCTGTATGTGGTAGGCCGTGCCGGATGGGACGCATTTCCCATTCCCGAAGATGAATGGATCGAGCTTCCGGAAGGGGGCAACCTCTACGAGCTGCCCGGCCGCCGCGGCATCGGCATCGACGTAAACACCGGCGAAATGCGTCTGTGCGAGAAAGGATGGGCCGTTGCGGCTTTTATCCCGCCCGCGCATACCGGCCTTTACATCGCCGCGTACGAAACCATGCCCGACGCCCCCACCCTCCCGCTTTTCTGCTATACCGCAGCCGGCTGGCACAATGAAAAATTCTACGTCCCGGCAGTCCGCATCGAACAGGATATCCGGCAGGAATGCGCAGGCTTCAACGACAACAAAGTGAAATCCGGCGTGACCGACATGCTGGAAGCATACCCGCACAACCGCCTCGTGCAACACCTGGCCAACAACTGCGCGCTGACTTACCACTGTCCTGCCGCCCGCAACTATTTCATGGGCCGCTGGGAATGCCCGATCCCTTCTTCCCCCGCCTGCAACGCCAATTGCATCGGTTGCATTTCATTCCAGCCGGAAGAGGAGACCATCGTTTCCACGCAGGACCGCCTGACGTTCAAGCCGACGGCGGAAGAGATCGTGGAATTCACCGTTCCCCACCTCGAATCGGCCCCCTATCCCATCGTCAGCTTCGGCCCGGGCTGCGAAGGCGAACCGCTGCTCATGTGGGAGACCATCCGCGAATCGATCCTCGAGATCCGCAAGCACACCCCCAAAGGGAGCATCAACATCAACACCAACGGCAGCAAGCCCAATGCGGTACGCGAGCTCTGCAAAGCGGGCCTCAACAGCATCCGCGTGAGCCTCAACTCCGTCCGCGAACATATTTACACCCCGTATTACCGACCCAATAACTACCAGTTCTCCGATATCATCGAAAGCATCAGGGTGGTGCGGGAGCATGGCGGATGGGCGTCCATCAACTACTTCGTGTTTCCGGGCATGACGGACACCGTGGAAGAATATGAAGCCCTCCGCACCGTGATCCGCGAAACCGGGCTGAACATGATCCAGTGGCGGAACTTCAACATCGATCCCGACTGGTACCTCGGTCATATCGGCGTTACCGAAACGGGCGATTGTTTAGGGATGAAGCAGATGATGGAATTGCTGCGCGATGAATTTCCCGATCTGAAATTCGGGTATTTCAACCCGCCGATGGAAAGGATCAAAGGGAATTATGAGGCGGATTTTGCGCACGTGTAACCTGCGCCGAACGTACTATTAATATTAAACGCCGCGGGCGGGGCCTATGCTTCCGCTGCGGCGTTTTCCATTGCGGACTGCGTGCTGCCGCGCTTCAGCATGATCCTGAAACCGATGCTGGCCAGCACGCAAATGCCGCCAACGATAAACCACCAGTTCGCGAACCCGGCACGCTCCACCACAAAAGCACCAAGCGTTGGCGCAGCGATGGTCGCCACACAATACGCGATCGTATAAAGCGCCGCGTATTGCCCGCGGTTATGCGCTTTGCTGCGGTATATCCAGAAATTGTTCATGAAAGGCATGCTGAGCATTTCCCCTGCCGTAAACAGCACGATATATACGAACGCCACCGCGAACACCGGCGGCAGCAGGTTAAAGCTGAGGTAAGCCGCACCCAGCAGCAAACTCCCGATGCTCATATACGCCACGTCCGGCCGCCGGTTTTCCAGCTTGTATACCAGCACCATTTCGATCAGCGCGATCAAAATGCCGTTCACGGACATCACGATGCCGATCAGCGCTTCCGTCATCCGTACTTTTTCTTTCAGGTATACCGGCACGATATTGAACAGCTGGAATAAACAAATGGCAAACATAGTCACCAGCAGGATGAAGAACAGGAATACTTTGTCGTTGTACGCCGAAACCCCGTCGTGTAACGGCTTTTCAGCCACCGTGTTTTTTTCTCCCGTACCATGCACCGGTTTCAGGAACACGCGCAGCAGGATGGCCGCGGCAATGCAGGTAAAACCGTCCGTCCAGAAAAGGAGATGGTAGCTCACCGTAGCCAGCAGCCCGCCGATGGCGGGGCCCACGGAAAAGCCCAGGTTGGAGGCCAGCCTGAGCAGGGAATATGAACGGATGCGCGAGGGCGTATCGCTGTAATACGCTACCGCCGCGCTGTTCGCCGGGCGGAAGGCTTCCGCGAACAGGCCGGTGACGAACATCACGGCGATCACCTGCGGGAAGCTGCGCATCTGCCCGAGCAGCATGAACAGCAGTCCGTTCATCACCAGGCTCCAGAACTGCACCGGCGCAAAACCGATGGTATCGGACAGCTTGCCGCCCAGCCAGGCGCCCGCGATGGCGCCGGAGCCGTACACCGTTACGATCAGCCCCGCCTGTTCCAATGAAAACCCGAGTCTTGACGTTAAATAAATGGTCAGGAACGGGATTACCATCGCGCCGCTGCGGTTGATGAGCAGCACGGTGGCCAGCAGCCATACGCGGCGCGGAATACCGCCGTAGGCGCTTCGATACAGCGAAAGCGTTTGGTGGAACATGCGGCCGCAAGCTACGTTTGGCCCGGTCATTTTCCAAAAGCGAAATGACGAAACGCGTTAGCACCGGACGAACCCTGCGAAACGGCAGGAAATTTGCGGTAGAGGGCAGATTACTGCCGTAATAAAAAAATATTAACTTTGGAACACCATGGCTGATCAAAAACAAGAAAAGAACGTAAAAGCGGCCGGCGTTACCATCGCCGTGCATGCGTTACTGTTAGTAGGGCTGTTCCTCATCAGTTTTTCCGCGCCTCCTCCCCTGCCCGACCAGGACCTTGGGATGGAAGTGAACCTCGGCACATCGGTAGACGGTATGGGCGACGAGCAGCCGCTGAACCCTAACCCGCCCGCCGCCGAAAGGTCCGCCCCGTCCACACCGCCGCCTTCGCCCGCGCAGGCCGAAGAGCAGGGCAATACGCGCGAGCTGGCCACGCAGAACGAAGAGGATGCGCCGGAAGTGACGCAGCCACCCAAACCCGCTCCCAAACCGAAAGAGATCGCCAAAACGATAGAATCCAAAACCGAAAAAGCCCGCAAACCAAAGGCCGTGCAGCCGCCTGCGCCCACGCCTCCCGCGAAGCCCAAACCGAAAGCGGTATTCACCGGCGGCTCGTCCACCAGCTCCAACAGCGGTAACGGCGCCAACGGCAGCAACAGCTCTACCGGTGAAGGCAACACCGGCAGGCCCGGCGACCGCGGCGTGATCGGCGGCGACCCGAACGCTTCCGGCTATACCGGCACGCCCGGTTCCGGCAGGGGCGCTTCTGATTTCAGGCTTAGCGGCCGCAGTCTTGTAAACCGTCCTTCCGTGGAATGGAACGGCAACGAAACCGGCTATGTTTCCATCAACATCAAAGTAGACAGGAACGGCAACGTGATCAGCGCCACGCATTCGCTGCGCGGCTCTACGATCAACAATCCCGCAGCAGTGCGCATCGCCCGCGACGCCGCCATGCGGATAAAATACAATGCCAGCTCCGACGCGCCGGAAGAACAGTTCGGCACCATCCGTTTTTATTTCAAGCCGCAATAAATCAACGAGGTAGAATAATCCGGTTATTTTGCCGTTATTAGAATTAATGCGAACCAATCTGCGGACTATTCTATGCTGCTATCAAGACTTCTAACGGCAATGCTCATACTCTGCGCCACGACTGCCGCGCAGGCGCAGATGTTTCCCGGCTATCACACCAGCCAGTATGCAGGCATTCACGCCATTCCTTTCAACCCCGCGCTCGGCGCCGGCTCCCGCTACCGCTGGGACGTCAATATCGCAGGGCTCGACCTCAAGGCAGGCAACACTTATGTACGCGCTTACAAATCATCATTGCTTTCCGGGGAAAAACTCGTGAGGGACGTCGACTATTTTGCGGACACGGCCGCTACCCGCAAACAGTACGGCTGGGGCAGCGCAGACCTCATGCTGCCGTCCGTACTCTATTCGATAGACGAACGGCAGTCCGTCGCTTTCACCTGGCGTATCCGCGGCTCCGCATACGGCGGCGGCGTGGAAACTTCCACCGCCAATTTCTTTACGCTCAACTATCCTAATCCCCGCTTCTTCAACCGCAACTTCGCCGACAATTACGGCAACAGCGTGGGGCATTCCTGGAACGAATTTGGCTTCAGCTATTCGCGCGTGATAAAAGACCAGGGCGATCACCGCTGGAAAGCAGGCATCACGCTGAAATACCTGGGCGGACAAGCCGCAGGCTATGCCGTAGGCCGCGACGCTTCGTTCGTTTTCGAGAACCGCAACCAGGTGGACATCAACAGCGGCCAGTTCTTCTACGGTTACAACGAAGGGCTCGACGAATGGGACAAAGACAATACCATGGCCAACTTCAGCCCGTTCCAAAATCCCGGTATCGGTGCGGACGTAGGCGTGGTGTACGAATGGCGGCCGGACAACGACGGTTTTAATTCCATTCACGAAGGCGGCGACTGGAACCCGGAAGCCGATACCTGGAAAGCGCGCATCGGCGTGTCGGTCGTAGACATCGGCGGCATCAGCTACCAGAAATCCGCCAACAACGCCGATCTCGATATGCGCGCGCAGGACTTCCCGGCCAGCCTGCTCAACAAACAAAAAGAAGAAAGCGTGCGTTCGTGGACGAACCGGCTCTCCCGCATGTTCACTCACCTGGATTCGGAAGATAAATTTTATATGAACCTGCCCACCACCCTCAACCTGATGGGCGATTACAATATCGACGGCCGTTTTTTTGTAAGCGCCAGCGCCAGCATCGCGCTCAACGGCGGTCAGAAGGACGATCACAAAACCACTTCCCTCACGCAATTGCAGGTTACGCCGCGTTGGGAAAGCACGTACCTCGGCGCTTACCTGCCTTTGCAGGTGAACCGTTTCGGACAGGCCGACGCCGGCGTAGTGCTGCGCGCAGGGCCGCTGGTGATCGGTTCCGCATCCATCTTTACCAATCTCTTTCGCCAGACCATCAATCATGCGGATGTATTCGTAGCTTTGCGCATAATCCCGATCCGTTTCAGCAAATGGAGCTGGGATAAGGGCAACGGCGGCATCTTCAGAAAGAAGCGTAACCAGCTGGGTTGCCCGGACATCTAGCCAGGCGATTTTATGAATTATCAGCAAACCATTGAATTTCTTTTCAGCCAGCTGCCCATGTTCAGCAAAGTGGGCGCGGCCGCGTTCAAGAACGATCTGCTCAATATTCGCGAGCTATGCGCTATTCTCGGCCATCCCGAAGAAAAATTCCCTTCCATCCACATTGCGGGCACCAACGGCAAAGGCTCCACCAGCCATATGATCAGCGCCATCCTGCAGCAGGCGGGTTACAAGACCGGCCTGTACACTTCGCCGCACCTGCACGATTTCAGGGAAAGGATCAGGGTGAACGGTGAAATGATCCCCGAAGAGAACGTGGTGCGTTTTACCAAACGCATGCTGAACGATATCGCTACTATCCAGCCTTCTTTTTTTGAGCTGACGGTAGCCATGGCCTTTGAATATTTTGCAGAGCAAAAGGTGGATATCGCCGTGATAGAAACCGGTCTGGGCGGGCGTTTGGACAGTACCAACATCATCACTCCCCTGCTTTCCGTCATTACCAATATCAGCTTCGATCACATGAATATCCTCGGCGATACGCTGCAGCAGATCGCGTTCGAAAAAGCGGGGATCATCAAGCCCGATACGCCCGTGGTGATCAGCGAAACGCAGCCCGAATCCATGCGCGTGTTCAGCGATACGGCCGATAAAAGGAATGCGCCGATCCGTTTTGCCGACCGGGAATACCGCGTCATTAACCGGCAGCCGGATGCCGATATGCTGCATCTTTCCGTGGAATACATCCCTACCGGCGACGTAGAACCTTACCTGCTTGACCTTCCCGGGCATTACCAGGAAAAGAACCTCATCGGCGTGCTCGCCTCGATGGAAATATTACAGCTAAAAGGTTTTCCCGTGCCGCAGGAAACCATCCGCGCCGCGCTTGCGAATGTAAAACGCCTCACCGGTTTGGGCGGCCGCTGGGAAGTGATCTCGCAAAAACCGTACACCGTGCTGGACGTGGGGCACAACGAAGCCGGCATCCGCGCCATCATAGAGCAGCTGGCGCTGGTGCGCTACAACACGCTGCATATCGTGACGGGTTTTGTAAAGGATAAAGACGTGAGCGCCGCGCTGAAACAGCTGCCGCCGGATGCGATGTATTATTTCACAAAAGCAAAGATACCCCGCGCCATGCAGGAGGACGATCTGCTAAAACTAGCCGGGGAAGCGGGTTTGAAAGGAAGCGCCTATCCTGATGTGCCTGCAGCATATGCCGCTGCGCGTGAGCATGCGGCTGAGGATGATATGATACTGGTTTGCGGCAGCGTGTTTATCGTCGGGGAAGTGCCGGTGGATTAACGTTTCGCCTGCAATTCTTCCAGTTTTTCCAATCCATAATAGAGACAGCTCACATGAAGCGCCTGCAGAAACTCGCGCCTCTTTAGCATTTCCTTCAGTTCACTGATACTTACTTCGATCACTTCTATTTCTTCATTATCGTCCAGATCCTGCTCCTGCACTTTTTTACCGCCGGTGGCGAGGAACATATGCACGAGGTTGGTGGAGGTGGAAGGATTGGCGGACACTTCGCCCAGGCTGTACACTTCGCTGAAAGCATAACCGGTCTCTTCGAGCAATTCGCGGCGCATGGCCGCTTCTGGGCTGGTATCTTCTTTATCCATGACGCCGCCGGGTATCTCCACCAGCACCTGCCCGATGGCATGGCGGTATTGGCGGATGAGCAATACCGTCCCTTCTTCCGTGAGCGCCATGGCGTTCACCCAGTCCGGGTATTCGAGCACGTAATAAGCGTCCACGTGTTTGCCCATCGGGGTTTCGCAGATGTCCCTGCGTACGGTGAGCCATGGTTCCCTGAAAAGATATTCTGATGCTAATGTTTTCCAGTGCAATGTGGTGTCGTTTTTTGTTTGTTGATATCATTACCATCCCTCGCGCTCCTTCAGCCGTTCGATATGCGCGAGATGATGCAGCCCGTGCCAGCTGTAATTCGCGAGATGCACGGCAAGGTTGTACGAGGTGTTGCTGCCGGGGTGGAAAAAGGTCTTATCCCATGCGCGCGCGTCGAGATGCTCGAGCACGGCGGCCCAGCGTGTATGCAAAGCATGCAGCAGGGTGAGGGAAATGTTGACGGGCGTGTACTGCACGTCGGGCAGCTCGGCCCATGCGGCTTCGTCGTAGGGTTTAATGACCGGGTTATCTTCCGTGAGCGCCAGCTTCAGCCGGGTAAAGCCGTTCATATGCGAATCCGCCACATGATGCACCACCTGCGCCACCGTCCAGCCGCCGGGGCGGTAAGGCGTGCCCAGCTGGTGGGCGTCTAGATTTTGAATGGCCAGCTCCAGCAGCGACGGCAGGTGCCGTATGTCGCCGATGTACTTGTTCCGCTTGTCTGCCGTGATAACGGCGGGCGCATGAAAGCGGCCGATGGGATAACGTAAGTCTTACATGATATGAATGTTTGGCTTGTCATTCTTCGCGCAGGTCCTTGCCGGTGAGATGGATGAACAC
>JBQCFV010000663.1:0-2558 GCA_051958695.1 Chitinophaga sp.
CAGCCCACGAAAGCGACCGGCACGTCCGACCCGATGAAGATGTTGCTGTACACCTTCAATGCCGCCGCTTCCCACTTTGCATTCACCGGTCTGAAAAATGTCTTCCCCGTGCTGCCGCCAAGATTGATGGCCCTGCTGCCCGCGTTCCTGAACACGCAGCCTTCCACGCGGATGTTGCTGCTGCCGCCTTTCATTTGCAAGGCATTGGCGCCCATGTTCTCAAAGCGGCATTGCAGCACGCTGCCGAAGTGGCAACCGACCATATCGATGCCGCTGCCGCCGGAGGAGCCGTTCAGGAAGCTGCATTCTCGGATAAAAAGGTCGTTCACGCCGGAATGTTTCAGCAGGTCGTTGTTGCCTGTAGCCGCCATATCGCGGAAGGTGCAATGCCGGAATACGATATGATGCGCGGGCGAAGCGTATTGCCCGCCATCGTCAAAATTGACGCCGTTGGCGGTTTGCCCGCTGAACGTGATGCCTTCGATATGCAGGTAGGCAACGTCGCTGCCCTGCCAGGCGGTGGCGCCGCCTTCGAATACCACGGCCCCGTTTTTTTCGGCGAGAATATAGATCCATCTGCCGGGCGCGCCCCGCAACCCTTTCAGGGACTGGCCGCCGGGGTACGTGCCGTTGTGCAGCAGGATGGTGTCTCCCGGTGCGGCGGCCTTTGCGGCGGCGGAGATGTTCGCATACTGCTGCCCCTGGCCGGTGTGCAGCACTTTGGCCGGCAGCGTGCCGTAGAGGCAAAGCAGTAGCGGTAGTATGACGAACGGTCGCATGACGGCGGGGAATTTATCTAAAAATAGCGCAAAAGCCTGTACGAAAATAAAAACCCGCTCTGCTGAGCGGGCCTTATCTATTATATATAATAGCTGTCCTTATTTCGTCCGTGAAAGAAAATTGCCGGGCAGCCGCATTCCTCTTTCGTCCGTCAGCACTTTTTCCATCGCTTTCTGCAATCCTTTCGGGACGGCATTTTTTTCTTCCTCCGTCAACGGCTGCAGCAGCTCGTGAAAATCGTCCTCTTCGTCATAATAGCCGAAATACAGGCAATACTTATCGCTGCCGTATACACGCAGGGAAATTTCATTGTCGTCCTCGAGCGTGTGCATGCTGATCACCGACCATTGTTCGGTATCGTTGTAATCGTGCCGGATGTCGAACGCTTCTTTGCCGAGCGTTTCCGCCAGTAATTTTTCGAGCATATCGCCGGCGTGGTTCTTTACAAGTTCTTCGTAATTCATATTCAGTTTCTTGTAGGCCGAAGGTAATGTAAATCCGTTTGAAAATACCCTGCCTGCCGTGATGTGTGTTATTAGTTTTTGATATTGAAGATTAATTCGTTAATTTGGTTATGACCGAAATCTGAGGCTTAACGCTCCCTTCATAGTCCGGGCACCTTTGAAAATTTCGAAATTTTCGTAATTGCGAAAATAATACCATGATATCTTAAAATAATATCGATAGTTAAAGAATAATTTAGGATATTTACCACTGATTACAATCGTTTGCATTGCAATAAAGTTGAAACAACCAAGATCGCGTACACGTGGCTGCCCCGTCAACCAGGGAATTGCCACCTAAAAAGGAAAGAATCAACCGCGCTAATGTTCGATAGCTATTGTGTATGAGGCAGCAATCCTGGTAATTTTTTTTAGAAGAATTAAAATGTTTCTTTCATAGCAAATTGCATGCAAACGTTTGCAGACGATGAGTCCCGGCTAAGACGCCGTTCAGACATGAGCTATACTTGAAATACTATTTAACCTTTAATTATGAAACGTTACTTGGACATCCCGTTATGCGGCAAAAAAACAGCCGGCGCAAAAAGAATCCACGTGGCCGGCGTTCGGTTGAAA
Source organism: Chitinophaga sp. (assembly GCA_051958695.1). Taxonomy (GTDB): domain Bacteria; phylum Bacteroidota; class Bacteroidia; order Chitinophagales; family Chitinophagaceae; genus Chitinophaga. Next base: position 1,860 of record JBQCFV010000663.1, read on the forward strand.
ACGAAGCGACGGCAATGCCGGCAACCGGTGAATCCCGCCTGATTCAAAATGCGCTATCAACCAAAATAAGCTGAGAATAAAAAATTTAGATTCCATGTTATATTCTACTCGTCTTGCAGGCGCAGCCCTGCTACTTTTCTTCATTCACTCATCCGCTGCCGGAAGCACCCCGGCAGACGTTGGTGATCCGTCCAGCCCGGAAGGGTGGACCACTCCGCCGGCCTTACACGACGCGGCTTTTACATTGGCGCCATTCCAGGCCCAACGGAAAGTGACCGGTGTCGTTACGGACGAAACCGGCGCGCCGATACCCGGTGTAAGCATTCATGTCAAGGGCACCAACCAGGGCGTGCAATCCACACCGGACGGCAGGTTTAGCATTGCGATACCGGATGATAATGCCATATTGGTATTTTCGTTTATCGGCACTGTTACCAGGGAGATCGCCGTTGGCAAACAGACGGCTCTGAAAGTAGTGCTGCAGCAAAGCAGCACGCAGCTGAACGAGGTGGTAGCCATCGGTTACGGCTCCCAGAAAAAGGAAAGCGTGGTAGGCGCCATCTCCCAGGTTTCCAACAAAGAGCTGAAACGCACGGGTAACGTTCCTGACCTTCGCGAAGCATTGGTTGGGCAGGTGCCTGGTCTCGTTGGTATCACCTCTTCCGGTGAGCCCGGTGGTATCCTTTCCGGCGAAAGCGC
>JBQCFV010000664.1:0-2866 GCA_051958695.1 Chitinophaga sp.
GGCGGATATCTATAAAAAGCTCGTGTACTGGGAAATGGAAATGAGCAAAAGCGATGCGCCGGAAATGCTCGAGGTGCTGCATTCGCAGAAGGCCGAAGCCAATACCGAATTCGCAAAATTCATCAGCCGTCATTATGCCAGCTGGATGCAGCCAGGGGCGAAAGACGCGCCGGTGATGAGCCACACGCTGTTCAGCGACAAAATAGCGCCGCTGCTCGATCCTTCCGTGCCGAACTTTTTTATCCTCATCGACAACCTGCGGTACGACCAGTGGAAAACCATCCAGCCCATCTTTGGCGAATCGTTCAGGATGATGGAAGAAGACACCTTTTACAGCATTCTTCCCACTTCCACCCAATACAGCCGCAATGCCATATTCGCCGGGATGCTGCCGGTAGACATCGAGGCGAAATTCCCCGAAGAATGGAAGAACGACGACGAAGAAGGCGGGAAGAACCTGTACGAAGAAAAGTTTTTCGCCGCGCAGCTCGCCAGGCTCAAGATGGACTCGCGTTTCAGCTACACCAAACTAGTTAACCATTCGGACGGGCAGCATCTTGTGAAAAACATGCACCACCTGCTCAACTACCCGCTGAAAGTGATCGTGTATAACTTCGTGGACATGCTCAGCCATGCGCGTACCGAAATGGAAGTGCTCAAAGAGCTGGCGGGCGACGAGATATCCTACCGTTCCATCACGGCCAGCTGGTTCGAGCATAGCCCGCTGTACCAGGCGCTGAAGAAGCTGGGCGATAAAAAGATCAATCTCATCGTGGCCACCGACCACGGCAGCGTGCGCGTAAAAACGCCCGTAAAAGTGATCGGCGACAAACAGACCACCACCAACCTGCGTTACAAGCATGGGCGCAATCTCAACTACGATCCGAAAGAAGTGCTGGCCTTCCGCGACCCGCGCGATGCGGGGCTGCCAAAGCCGAATGTCAATTCTTCTTATATCTTTGCCCGCGAAGACGGCTATCTTTGCTATCCCAATAATTATAATTATTTCGTGAACTATTACCGCAACACCTTCCAGCATGGCGGCATTTCCCTCGAGGAAATGATCGTGCCGGTGGCGCGAATGGTGAGCAAATAGTAAAAAAAGGAGACAATATGAACCTGAAGAGCACTCCCAACAACCTTGCGAAGCTGGAGAAGATATTTGAGGAGGCGAAATACATTTTGCGGTACGAAAAAGGCACCTTCAATTCCGGCTATTGCGTGCTGGAGCACAAGAAAGTGGTGGTGATCAACAAATTCCTGAATATCGAAGGGCGCATCAATACGCTGATGGACATCCTTCCTTCCATCAACGTGGAAGAAGGTTTCCTGACGCCCGAAAGCCAGAAGCTGTACCGCCAGGTGCTGGATAGTAAAGACATTGAAGCCGCCGGCGGAGAAACGCCCGCTGCAGAACCCGAAACAGAATAAGCCACCGTGAAAGTAATTTTCCTTGGAACGGGAACCTCGCAGGGCGTGCCGGTAATTGCCTGCCCCTGCAGTGTTTGCGCCTCAACAGACGCGCGGGACAAGCGCCTGCGCAGCAGCATACTCATCCAGTCCGAAGGCGGCAACATCGTGATAGACACCACGCCCGACTTCCGTTACCAGATGCTCCGAGCAAAGGTAAAACGCCTGGAAGCCGTGGTGATCACGCATTCCCACAAAGATCATATCGCCGGTATGGACGACATCCGCGCGTTCAATTTTTTCCAGCAGCAGCCCATCGATATTTACGCATCGGACTATTCGCAGAACGTGATCATCCGCGAGTTCTCGTACGCCTTTGCGGATTTTAAATATCCCGGCATTCCCGAGCTGAACCTGCGCACTATCCTCGACGATCCTTTCAGCATCAACGGGCTTACGTTCATACCCGTGAACGTGCTGCATCATAAAATGCCGGTGCTCGGTTTCCGCTTTGGGGATTTTACTTACATCACCGACGCCAATTACATCGCACCCGAAGAAAAAGAAAAGATACGCGGTTCGAAAGTGCTTGTGCTGAACGCGCTGCGGCGTGAGAAACATATTTCGCATTTCACGCTCGACGAAGCGATCGCGCTGGGGAAAGAGCTGGAGGTGCCGCAGGTGTACTTTACGCATATCAGCCACCAGCTTGGTCTGCATGCGGAGGTAGACCCTACGCTCCCCGAAGGAATGAGGCTGGCGTACGATGGGTTGGAAGTGGAAGTGTGATAAATATTTTTTGCGCCGGGAATTTTTTTCAATGAGAAATTAATCAGACATTCGGCGAAGATCAATACCATTGTTTGTGCAATTTTTTGAGTTCTCCCGGAAGGAACGTTGGGGGATCGCCTGTTTGTTAAGCCTGATCGTTCTCCTTCATTTTTTGCCTTCAGCCTGGGATGTTGTTTTTCGTCCGCCGGTCGTGGCGGATACTTCGGATGTGAATCGCGTTGCCGCGGAAGTGGCCGTATTGCTGGCATCGGAGCGGGAGGCTGCGGAGCGGAAGTACCGGTCGAAGTGGAGTGATAGCGGGAAGGGATCGTACCGGAGAAGTTTTTATGGTGATGGGAAAAGCAAACCATATTACCGTGATGGCAAACCATACAGGAAAGATTTTTATGGTGACACGGCATTTGCAAAAACGGATTTCTACAAGTACAAAACGCGTTCGCGCGCACCTGTACCGGAGGTAAATATCAACGCTGCCGATTCCGCGCAGTGGGAGCGGTTGCCGGGCATCGGGCCGTCGTTCGCAAAGAGGATTGTGCGCTACAGGAACAGGCTCGGCGGCTTCCATTCCGTCCAACAAGTGAGTGAAGTGTACGGTTTGGCCGATTCCGTATTTAAAAAAATTCAACCGTTCCTGCGGCTGGGTGATGTTTCTCTAAGAAAGCTA
>JBQCFV010000665.1:0-6159 GCA_051958695.1 Chitinophaga sp.
CGCACGTTCGCGCAAATGATCTTCGACGACCGATGCCGTTCAGCTTTTCCACGATCCCATCTTCCCCATCAACTCTTCAACGCCCCCAATTCCTTCAGCGTCTTCAACCCGCGGCTGCGTATCCCCGGCGTGGCGCCCTCACGCAAATGATCTTCTATCAACATCACGATCTCGTTCCTGATATCCGGGTATATTTTTGCGAGGCGGCCCAATATCGCCATGGAAAAGGCTTTTACGGCCACCGTTTCCTTCGGGTCTTCCAGGAACCCGAAACAGAAATTCATTACCGGCCCCTGCAGGTCCTCCGGAACGGGCATATCGCGCAGGATGCGCACCACGTTGCGCTTTACGGCTACCGGTATGCCAGGGTGCCCCATCCTGTCCACCATGGCGGCAAGATGCGGCTGCATCAGCGCAGGATGTTTGTCGGCCACATAGCTCAATATCCATGCGGCGCGCTGCACTACCCGGTATTCGTCGTGCAGGAAAAGATCGACCAGCTGCGCTACGCGTTGCGCGTCGCCGCCTGCCCATGCGGCCAGCGCAACCGTATGTTCTCTCGAATTTTCGCGCAATATTTCTTCGCGTAATTTCATATCGCTAAGATAAAAAAGTGTAGCCGCAACCGGCCGCTTTATAATTCCCGCATTTTTTCCCTTTCTTTGTTCCGTCACCAACAAAACTGAACTTGATCAGAAAAGAGCTCCGGATCATCATGCTGTCCCTGGGCATCAGCCTGCTGCTGACGGTGGTCAAATTCGCGGCGTATTTTTTCACGCATTCCGTAGCCATCCTGTCAGACGCGCTGGAATCCATCATCAACGTGGTGGCCGGCGGGTTCGCCTGCTACAGCATCTATCTCACCGGCAGGCCCAAGGATGAGAACCATCCTTACGGCCATGGCAAGGTGGAATTTTTTTCCATCGGATTCGAAGGCGCCATGATCTTTATCGCGGGCATGCTCATCCTTTTCAAGGCCGGCCAGTATTTTATCCAGCCGCATGCGCTGGAAAAGATCGGCCAGGGCATCTGGCTCATTAGCGGCACCGCCGTGGCGAACCTGCTGATGGGATTGTACCTCGTGCGCGGCGGCCGCCGCCTGAAATCCATCACGCTCAGCGGCAACGGCCAGCTCCTGCTTACGGACGCCTATAGCTCCGCCGCACTGATCGCCGCGCTGCTGGTGATACATTTTACCGGCCTGCGCTGGCTGGACCCCGCGGTGTCCGTCGTGATCGCGCTGCTGATCCTGCGGAAAGGTTACCAGCTCATGCGGCAATCCATCTCCGGGCTGATGGACGAAACGGACATGAAAGTGGTGGACCGCCTGATCGACATCCTCAACCGTCACCGGCACGAGCACCCCAACTGGATAGACGTGCACAACATGCGCGTGCAGCAGTATGGCAATAATTACCACATCGATTGCCATGTAACGCTGCCGTACTATCTCAAGCTGACGGAAGTGCATGAAGAGATCAAGGCGATGGAAGACCTGGTGGACAAAGAGCTGGAAGGCCATGAAGTCGAGTTCTTTATTCATACCGATCCCTGCATCCCGCGCAGCTGCCCGCATTGCACGCTCATGGAATGCCCCGTCAGGCGCCTGCCTTACGATCATACCATTCCCTGGACGAGGGAAAACGTATTGCCCAACCACCAGCATAGGAGCTGAGCGCGGTCTTTATAATTCTATCCTTTTTTTCCTAGCTTAGCGCATTATGCAAAGGATACTGATCGTGGAAGATGAAGTGAAAGTGGCCAACGCCGTCAAAATGGGGCTGGAAGAGAACGGCTTTGAAGTAGACGCAGCGTACGACGGCCGCATCGGCATAGGGCTGGCTTCCAGCCAGGATTACGACCTCGTGATACTCGATCTCAACCTGCCGCATCACAACGGTTACGAGATCTGCGAAGTGATCCGCCGCCGCAACAACAAAGTGCCGGTGATCATGCTCACCGCGCTCGGCGGTATGGACGACAAGATGCAGGCCTTTGAGCTGGGCGCGGACGACTATCTCGTCAAACCGTTCGATTTCCGGGAACTGCTCGCGCGCATCCGCGTATTTCTCAAACGCGCGGGCGCGGAAGTGCCGCCGGTACAGCGTTACAAGATCGTGATCGCCGACCTGGAGATCGACCGCGAAAGAAAAGAAGTGAACCGCGCGGGCAAAAAGATCACCCTCACCGCCAAGGAATTTCAGCTGCTGGAACTGCTGGCCCTTCACAAAGGAAAGGTCATTTCCAAGCTCACCATCGCCGAAAAGGTATGGAATATCGATTTTGATACGGGTACCAATGTGATAGAAGTGTACATGAACTTCCTCCGCAAAAAGATCGACAAGGACTTTGACCTGAAGCTGCTGCATACCAAAACGGGTATGGGGTATTATATTTCTGACGATCAATAGGCCCGGTTTGAACATCAAATACAAAATAGCCGTCTATTACACGCTGTCCGCCGCATTCCTGCTGATCGCGTTCGCCGGTCTGTCGTACTACTTCTCCGCCGAAAGCCGCCGCGCGGAGTACCAGGACAGGCTGGAATACCGCGCCCGCTCCATCGGCAGCGTGATCATCGAGAACGATCATGTGCAGATCAGCCTGCTGCGCAAGCTGGACAAAACCACTTTCCAGGACCTTTACCGCGAAACGATACTTGTTTATAATAAAAACTACGACCTGCTGTATACCAATATGCGCGACACGGCCGTGCGCACGCCCCGCAGCCTGCTCGATTATATCAAAGAACATAAATCCTATATCAAAAACGACCGGAACGGCGAAACCGCGGGAATTTATTATACGGAAGACAATGTGTCCGTGCTCGTGATCGTATCCTCCTTTGACAAATACGGTTTTCAGAACCTGCAAAACCTGCGCCGCATCCTGCTGATAGAATTGCTGGCGGCGGTGCTGCTGCTGGTGGGAGTGGGGTATTTCTTCGCGAAAAAGATGGTGCAGCCCATTGACCGCCTGGTGCAGCAGGTGGATTCCATCAACGCCAACAACCTGCAGGACGCAAAAGTGGAGGTACACGGCAAAGACGAGATCGCGCAGCTGGGCGCGAATTTCAACACCATGCTGCAACGCCTCGGCGATAGTTTCGACCTGCAGAAAAGTTTTGTGAGCAACGCGTCGCACGAGCTGAGAACACCGCTGGCGTCCATTATCAGCCAGCTGCAGGTAACGCTGGCCAAAGACAGAACGGGCGCGGAGTACGCCATGGTGCTGCATTCCGTGCTGGAAGACGCGCAAAGTCTTTCAGACCTTTCCAACGGCCTGCTGCAGCTGGCGCAATCGGAGCTGAACCGGAATGAATTTGACTTTACGCCGGTGCGGGTGGACGAGCTGTTGTGGGAAACCGGCGAGCAGGTGCATGCAAAACGAAAACCCGGCGGGAAAGTGGAGATACAATTTCTTCGCGAGCCCGAGCTGGACACGTATCTCACCTGCAACGGCAACGAAATGCTTTTGAAAGTACTTTTTCTCAACCTGGCGGACAACGCCTGCAAGTTCTCCGGAAACGGGTCCGCAAAGATCACGATCGACTTCAACGACACCTAAATTATCGTGCATGTAAAAGACGAAGTGACAGGCATTCCGCCGGCAGAACAAAGCCGCGTGTTCGAGCCGTTCTTCAGGGGCAGCAACGGGCAGATGGCGCGGGGGCACGGGCTCGGTTTGTCCATCTGCAAAAAGATCACCGATCTGCATGAAGGGCGGCTCACGCTGTTTTCCATCCCCGGCGAAGGCTCTACGTTTACGGTGCAGCTGCCGCATGTGTAACGCTCCTGCGAAAATCCACATTTACCTCACGCTGCTCCCATGTCGAACGCAGCCTCATCTTTCGCGATATTCCCACTTTTTTAATCTCTTTTTAAGCCTCCTTAAAGCCCGCTTTAATTTACGCTTGGGAAATTTGCATTTCAATGGATTGCCGTTAGTTGTTTTTGACCATGAAAGGATCTGCATTTCCCATTGCGCTCATCGCACTGACCGTTTGGACGGGCTGCAAACACAAGCAGGCCGAAGATTCGGAGGTCACAACGTTTGTGCTAAGCGATACCATGCTGGCTTCCATTACGATAGATACCACCGTCGTAAGACCCGTGGAAAATGAATTGCGCCTGCGGGGAAAAGTGATGCGCCAGGGGAATGATGTCTGGATCATGGTCAGCCTGCCTGAAAATGTAATGGCCTGCGTGACGGACGGGGGTACGGCAGATATTTCCACCGGCAGCCACCCGGACAAAGTATTTCACGGCCGCATCAACAAAGCTTCCGGCGATACGGCAATACGCATCCGACCAGATGCACCGCTCAAACCGGGAACGTACGCCGACGTGCTGCTGCGTTACCACGAAGGCAGCGCCTTGCCCGCGATCCCAAGCTCAGCGGTGATTTCAGACAAAGGCAAAAATTTCGTGATGGTATTCCGCGATAAGTTTAACATCGACACAAGAGAGATAAAAGTCGCCAAAGCGCTGCACGAAACTTCGTACATCCGCGGCGGCCTGCGGGCGGGTGAAAGGATCATTTCCCGAAACCAGCTGCAGATCTATGATGCGTTGAAAGAATAGGTTACAGGTTTTAGTTCGCATACATAGGTTGATAGAATGGTCATGAAACAGCTCGTTTCATGCATTAAATCCTCTCCGCCCTGCTCAAAAGAGAAAACGCAGGGCGGATTTTTTTGTCCCCGCTGCAACAGACACGCATAAAAAAGCCGGCTGCAAACTGCAACCGGCCCCGGGTTTCAAGCGGATAAATATTTTTATTCCTCGCCCGCTTCTTCACCATCGCTTTGACCGATGATCTCGCGCAGCGGTTTTACCGCCTGGTAAATGCCGCGGTTGTAGCGATTGCCGAGGATAATGACGGTGGCGCTGTCTTTCACGAAACGATAAAAAACGGTATTGTTCCCATGCCACCAGCCGTTGTGGTAAATGATCTTCTTCGTACTGTCGGGATAAACGAGCAAACGCCAGCCCAGCCCGTAATTGCGGATACCGGGTTTTTCGTTGCTGTATGGCGTAAAGGCTTCCTTCAGCGTTTCGGGTTTGAAAAGTTTGCCGGAATAGAGCGCCTGGTCCCACTTGAGCATATCCTGCGCGGAGCTGTAAATCCCTTTGTCGCCCACTGCGCCGTCAAAGCTGTTGTCCGGCTCGGGGCGCCAGCTGGAAAGATGGCTGACGGTCTGATGGGGGCGGGGAGCCTGCTCCGGGTCCGCCACGAACGTGCTGTTCATTTGCAGCGGTTCAAAAAATGTTTCCCGCAGGTAATCCGCGTATTGCTGGCCGCTTACTTTTTCGATGATGGCGCCGAGGATGAGGTAATTTGTATTTCAGTAATTAAAGTGCCGGTCCGGCTGGTATTGAATGGCCGGCTTATGCACCGTCATCATGCTGATCACTTCCTCGTTGGTAAGAAAGTGCGATTTATCTTTTATAAGGCTGTCGCAGAAATAAAGGTAGTTGGGCAGACCGCTGCGATGGTTCAGCAGCGTGCGGATCGTGATGACGTGGTAGGGGAAATCAGGATAATAATGCTGGATGGAATCTTCCAGGCTCAGCTTCCCTTTTTCCACCAGGCTCAAAACGGCCATACCGGTAAAGGTTTTGGAGATGGAAGCCAGCTGGAACATGGAGCTGTCCGTAATAGGCGTTTTAGTCGCATGATTTTCCTGGCCCTGGTAATGCTCGTAGAGGATCACACCCTTTTTGGCCACCAGCACCGCGCCGCTGAAATAGGAGGGGGAAAGGCGGCGGCGCACCAGTTCAGCTACTTCACGGCTGATGCGTTTGTTTTCCGGAGCGTTGCGTACGGCTGCCTTTTCTGCTTTTGTAAGCCCTAGCGTATAAATGGAAGCTGCAGGATCATCATCGGTGGAGAGAGCGGTTTTTTCTTTGTTCCGGTTAGCAGAGCTGCTGTTGCACGCGGAATAGATCAAAGCACCGGCGGATATAGCCAGTAATACAATTGCCGTCGAACGGTTCATTGAGTTAGTGCTGCTGGATATTTAAGAGTGATAAAGCGGTTTATCCGCAATTTTCATGCCCTTTATGGGCTTAAAGCGTGGAAATTATTTAAAAAAGCGAAAAAAAACCTCACTTTTTTCACCAATCTCTAATTTGCCGGTGCTGTTATTTGATTTCT
>JBQCFV010000666.1:0-2445 GCA_051958695.1 Chitinophaga sp.
CCAGATACGCGTGCACATGCAGCATATCGGCCACCCGCTGTTCAACGACGATACCTATGGCGGCGACCGCATCGTAAAAGGCACCGTATTCGCGAAATACAAGCAGTTCGTGGACAACTGCTTCGAAATTATGCCCAGGCACGCTTTGCACGCGCAAACGCTGGGCTTCATCCATCCGCGCACCCGCAAGCCGATGCTGTTCGAAAGCGAGCTGCCCGCGGATTTCAGCGGCGTGCTGGAAAAATGGCGCAGGTACCGGAGAAAGGACGATCTGTAAACAGGCGGGTAAATTTCCGCCCGCCATACTTTTACATGCGATCCGCCGTTTAGTAATGCAACCAAATCCTTTGCGGGCCGGTCCCGCAAGCCCCATCCATACCATCGTCCTATGCTTGTCGACCTGTAATTATTTTATTAAAAACATTCTACATATCAATATTTCTGTTAATTTAGTGCTACCATGGTTCCGATGAAAAACCTAGCCAGGCTGCCGGCACTTATCCTGACTTTCCTGCTTACAGCATCCGTTTGCGCTGTAGCAAAACAACGCCCCCTGCTCACAAATTTTACTTACAGCACCACCTGCCTCAACGATAGCGTCAGTTTCGTGATCACCGACGACATTACCACCATCGATTCCGTGAAATGGTATTTCGTAAGCCCGCCCGCCGTGGACGAGGATTCCTCCGACCTGATCGAAGGCGCCTACCATTTTTACACCGCGCCGGGCACTTACACCGTTACGCTGAAAGCGTACCGCGGCGGCGTGGAAGACGTCACTACACAAACCATCACCATCGTGCCGCGGCAGAACGCCGACCTGGGGCCCGACCTCACGCTCTGCGAGAACGGCACCACCGTTATAACGGCGCCGGCCGTGCCGGGCGCCAATTACACCTGGTATTATTTGGAAGACACCGTGCCTACGGGCAACGTCAATACTTTCACCGTTACCGAAATGGCTACTTACCACGTAGCCATCAACGGCTGCCGCGAGATCGATTCGGTGAACATCTTTTATTCGCCGATACCCGACTTCGATCTCGGCCCCGACCGCACGCTTTGCACGGACGAGCTGATGACGCTCGACGCCACCGCGCAAAACGCCACCTACACCTGGAGCACCGGCGAAACCACGCCCACCATCCTCACCACCGGCGTTACCCAAACCTACACTGTAACGGCCCATGTAGCGGGCTGCGGCGATTATACCGACCAGGTGACCATTACTTTCACCGGCGCTCCCTACCCCTTCAATCTCGGTCCCGATACGCTGCTTTGCCCCGGCGAATCCGTGATACTCGACGCATCGCGGCCCGAAGGCATCGCCTACAACTGGAATACCGGCTCCACCGCGCCGCAGATCAACGTCAGCCGCGGCGGCGACTATTCCGTGTTCGTGAACATCAACGGCATCTGCGACGTGCTGGACACCATCGGCGTGCGCTACAGCCGCCTCGGGCCGGTAGATCTCGGCAACGATACCACGCTCTGTTACGGCGACTTCCTCGTATTGTCCGCCGATTACGGAACAGGCAATTACCTCTGGCAGGACGGCTCCGACCAGGCCACCTATCACGTGGACAGCTCGGGCTATTATTATGTGCGCGTGCAGATCGGCCGCTGCGTGGAGATGGACACCATCCGCGTGGATTTCCAGGATTCGCTGCAGGTGTCGTTGGGCATGGATTCCATGTTGTGCATCGGGGAAACGCTGATGCTCACGCCCAGGGGCGCGGGCAGGAATTATAAATGGCAGGACAGCAGCTCCGTTCCCACCTTCCTCGTCACCCAACCCGGCATTTACGCCATCGTGGCGGAAAACGTGTGCAACCGTGCTACCGATTCCGTGAACATCTGGTACCAGAACTGCGATTGCCAGGTATTTTTCCCGACGGGCTTTACGCCCAACGGCGATGGCGTGAACGATCTTTTCAGGCCGCGTTACCGGTGCCAGATAGGCCAGTACAAGCTCAGCGTGTACAACCGCTGGGGAGATTTTATCTTCTACACCACCGACCCCGGCGTAGCCTGGAACGGCAAGCACAACGGGCTGAACGCGGATATGGGCACTTATGTGTGGGTGGTTGAATACGTGGACGAGCTGAACTCGAAGTATTACAGGAAAACGGGTTCGGTCACGCTGATACGGTAGGGGCTTGCCTCAATGCTTAAAATCAAAAAACTTCGCAGTGAACACCGCCGTCTCCCGCTTTTTGAACGGCACGTCCCAGGTACCGTCATAAGTAATGAGCGCGGGCAGCAGCAGGTCGTCCAGCTTCGTCATCTCCACGTTCATGCGTACATTGAAATCAAATATGAGGGTCTTGTATGAAAGCGAATATTTGCGGCCCACGATCTCCATCGTTTCTTTATTGAAATAAGTGATCAGCTCGTCGTACACGATCTCGGCACGGTCTATCTTGCCCAGGCCCTTTTTCATCA
>JBQCFV010000667.1:0-2802 GCA_051958695.1 Chitinophaga sp.
CGGCTCCATTCGCCTGCAAATTCCCAGGCTCTTTCGTCCACTACGGCATCCGCAAATGCGGCGCTGTTCAACCCGGTTGCGAGCTCTCCCAATCCCGCGCGCAGGCGCACCGCGTTCACGGCGGCGTATGCTTCGGGCGAAGGCGCGGCGGAAGATCTCGCCTGCGCTTCGGCATAAATGAGCAGCACGTGCGCATAACGGATCATCACGACGGGGTTGTTGGACATATAGGTAGCTTTCTGCCCGCTCTGGATGGTGAACTTTTTGTAATAGGGATGTTTTGTCGTAACGTCCTCCCAGGGGATCGTAACGCCGCCTACCACAAAAGAAGTGGAGAACGTCGCGTCTTTCCTGCTGCCCTCGGGGAAGTTGTTGAAGAAATTCAGCTCGGGGAAAAAGTCGGACCAGCCGCCTTCGTTTTCGGGCATGGTGGAGAGGCCGTAAAAGGAATTGTAGGTGGACCACTGCCCGCGGGTGAACAGGGTAAACACATCTTCCACGGTGCCGCCCGCGAATATTTTCAGGAAACCGTCCTGGTAAAGATCGAATTTGTATACGCCTTTGTCGTCGATCACTTCTTTTGCTTTTGCGGCGGCCAGGGCGTATTTGCCCTGGTCTTTCAGCGGCCATCCGCCTTCGGTGAGGTACACGTCTGCCAGCAGCGCTTTTACGGAACCTTTGTTCGGCCTTCCGGGATCGCGTTTGGTATTGGGCACCCATTCCTCGGCTTTGAGCAGGTCGGCTTCGATCTGTTTGTAAATGTCCGCCGGCCCGCTTTTCTGCATATTCAGCTGGTCTGAAGTATATTTTTCACTGAGCACCAGCGGCACGTTGCCCCAGTAGCGGGTGAGCCAGTAATAGCAGAGCGCGCGCAGGAAATACGCTTCGCCCACAATGGGCTGCACGGTGGCGTCGGTGCCGTCCTGCACCGCCGTATAATTGTTGATGATGTTGTTGGCGGATTGTATCGTTTTGTAACAACCCCGCCAGATGGGCGTCATGCGGCTGTTGAGCGACGATACGCTGAACTGGTCGAACTCCCTGAACTCTTCCTTGTTGGAACCGGGATGCGTGGTGAGATCGTCCGCGCCCATGCACATGGCGATCTGCGACACGGTGGTGAAGCCGCTTTCCCAGGGGACCATCAGGCTGCCGTAAGCGCCGGTGAGCGCGGCTTCCAGGCCGGCCTGGCTGCTCAGGCCCTCGCTGCCTATTACCAGGCCCCGCGGATCTTCTTCGAGGGCTTTGCTGCAGCCGGTGAATATGATGATGAGTGCGAAGAGATATATCTTTTTCATGTTTTGCTGTTTTGGATCGATCCATTAAAAATTCAGTGTAACCCCGCCGGTGATCGTTTTTGCGTTGGGGTACGAGCCATAGTCTATTCCCTGCCTGAAATCGCCCGACGAAGAGCTGGCTTCGGGGTCGATACCGGTGTAATCGGTGAAGGTGAGCATGTTGGTGGCGCTCACGAATACTTTCAGCCCTGCATGTTTCATGATGGGCCTTGGCAGGGTGTAGGAAAGACTGATGTTTTTCAGCCGCAGGAAATCCGCTTTTTCGAGGAAACGCGTGGACTGCGTGAAATTTTTATTGGTGGCGCTGAAAGCCGGTATGTCGGACGTTTCGCCCTTGCCGGGAATGTACCGGTCGAGTATATCGCGCAGCGTGGCCTGTCTTGCGTCCCCGCCGAGATACATGGCCGCTGCGCTGTTGTAGTTGAGCTTGTCGAACCCGAACATGCCCTGGAAGAAAATGTTCAGGGAGAAAGACTTGTAGTTGAAGGTGTTGTTCCAACCCAGCGTTGTGCGGGGAATGCCCGTGCCGATCACGCCATAGTCGCCTGCGTCGATCACGCAGTCTTCCTTAACGTCGCGGTATCTCGCATCGCCGGGTTTGGCGCCAAATCCGGCGGCCGCGGCTTCTTCGCCCGGCTTCCAGGTGCCTAAGTATTCAAGGCCCCAGATGGCGCCCAGCGGCTTGCCTGCCATTACCACAAATTCGGATTGGGGCGACATGCCGCCGCCGATGCGGCGGTTGTTCGGGTCGAAAATGATGGATTTCGAACCGGTGGACTGCACGTTATTTTTTACGAAGGAAACATTCACGCCGGTGTTCCAGGTGAAGTCGCCTTTGTCGAACACGTCGGCCTCTACCAGCAATTCCCAGCCTTTGTTCTGCACGGAGCCGATGTTGCGGGTGATGACGTTGTTGCCGAGGTAGATCGGCAGGTTTTCATTCAGCAGCAGGTCGCGGGTATTTTTTACAAAATAGTCTGCGCTGATATCGATGCGGCCTTTCAGCAGCGAAGCGTCTATCCCGACGTTCTGCTGCTCGGTGGTTTCCCATTTCAGATCGGGGTTGCCGATCACGCCGAGGATGATGCCGTTCTTATAAGTACTGTTGGTAAACGAAGCGATCCGGTTGGAATACGCGGAGAACGTGCTGTAAGGGCCAACACCGTCGTTGCCTGTAAAGCCCCAGCTGCCGCGGAGCTTCAGGTTGCTGAAGAACTGCTGTCCTTTCATGAACGGCTCTTCGCTGATGATCCACCCTGCGGAGAAAGAAGGAAAATAGCTGAACTTATTATCACCCAGGAATTTGGACGAGCCGTCGCGGCGGACCGCGGCGGATAACAGGTAACGGTCCTTAAAACCATAATTCGCACGGCCCACCAGGGAGAAGATCGACGACTTGGAATAACCGGAGCCAGGGCTGCCGGCCGTTCCCAGCGCGAGGTTGTTCCACTGGAAAGATTCGTACGTGAGGTTGGACGCACCGGCGGACATGAAGCTGTACACG
>JBQCFV010000668.1:0-2260 GCA_051958695.1 Chitinophaga sp.
TGTTCGTCGTTGAGCGCGGTTTCGTCCAGCAGATGCGCCATGCCGATGATGGCGTTGAGCGGCGTACGGATCTCGTGGCTCATATTGGCGAGAAACTCCTTCTGCGTGCGCTGCGCCTCTTCCGCGGCCTGTTTGGCCGCTTCCAGCTCTTTCTGCAGGGCCTTTTGCGGGGTGATGTCCATATGGATGCCCACGCCGCCGACGGGATTGCCTTCGCGGTCGTAAATATTCCCGGAGCTGGCGAGCACCCATTTGCGGGAGCCGTCTTTCAGCACGATCTCCATGTCATACAGCAGGGCGAGCTTCTTTTCCACGCGGTATCGGCGCAGGTTGCGGGCGTATTCGCGGTTCTCTTCGGGTACGAACACGTCGGTGATGTTGCGGCCGATCAGCTCTTCTTCGGTGTAACCGGACATCCGGCAGAAGCTCTCGTATACCTTGGTGATATTGCCTTCGAGGTCGGTTTCGCAAAGGCCGGCGTTGAGGTTGTCGAGGATAACGCGGTATTTTTCGTCCGCGCGCTTCAGCTCTTCCTGCCACTGGCGGTGCCGGGTAACGTCCACGATCTGCCAGATGCTGCCGGCAAAGCGGTCTTTGTCGAACACGGGGATGTAGCTTATTTCCCGGATATGCCCGCTTTTAAAACAAAGCTCCCAGCCGAAAAAAGGCTTTTTCCTCTTCTTCAACTCCTTCATTTTCAGCTCAAAACCCGCCGGATCGGTGGTAAGCGGCGCAATATGCTCGATAAAGGCATGAAAGGCGAGATTGATGATGTTGCCGGTATAGGGGAAAGTGTTATATCCCATGAATACGTCGTTGCCCCAGATAAAACGGTGTTTTTCATCTGAAACGAGCACGCCTGCGTTGGTATTCTGGAGGTATACGGAAATGGGCAGGGCAAAAATGTCCGGCAGTCCACCCAGGGGTATAGGAGTGGTCTTCAGCGCGCGTTTTTTTGTCCGGCCTATTCTACCTTTAGGTGCCATATCATCTGGGGAATAGGGGGCTTTATAGGATTCCATAAGGCATTAAACAACAAAATTATCCGAGTACTGGTGTGAAGTTATTAATTTTGACGGAAGTATCTATCCCTAAATATCTGACATTTTTATATATTTTCATATATAATACTTGGTTGAGGATCAACAAAAGTAGGAAATTTTTGCTTTTGAGAATATTTGATTACCTTTGCATCCCTCTAAAAGTGAGGTTTTTGATATGAAGCAACTCCGCGAATTCGACATAGCTTTTGTAGGTCTGACGCCCGGAGTGCACACATTCCAATACCAGATCACTGATAGTTTCTTTGAAAACTACGGTCAGCAGGATTTCTCGAACTGTAACGCCACTGTAAAGTTACAATTTGACAAAAAAACAGGGTTTTTCCTGTTGAAATTCGAGGTCGGGGGTACGATCACCGTTACCTGCGACCGCTGCGGCCAGCCTTTCGAGATGCAGCTATGGGATGATTTCAACCAGGTGATCAAGCTGGTGGACAATCCCGGGGAGATGAACACCGACGAGGACCCGGACGTGACGTATATCAGCCGGACCGAAAGCCACCTCAACGTGGCCGGTTTTATTTACGAGTTCATCAACCTGAGCATCCCGATGCAGCGCATTCACCCGGACAACCCGGACGGTACCAGCGGCTGCGACCCGAAAGTGCTGGAGATGCTGGCAAAAATGAACAAACCGGGCGACGACGATACGAACCCGATCTGGAAAGGATTGGAGAAGTTCAGGGACAATTAAACAACAATACGTAGACAATTAAAAATTAAATAAGATGCCGAATCCTAAACGCAGACACTCGCAACAAAGATCAGCAAAGAGAAGGACACACTACAAGGCAGTAGCTGACACTTTAAGCACCGACAGCGCTACCGGCGAGGTACACCTGAGGCACCGTGCTCATTGGGTAGAGAACAAACTGTTCTATAAAGGAAAAGTTGTTTTGGAAAAACAAGCAGCTGCTAAATAATAATTTTTACTAATTTTACCCCCGAGCTAACAGACAAACAACAGTTTCATGAGAATCGGGCTTGATATGATGGGCGGCGATTATGCCCCCGCAGAAGCAGTAAAAGGAGTACGGTTATTTTTAGAAAGTGTAGCAACGGACGCGCACCTCGTGCTGATCGGTGATGAGCAAGCCTTAACGCCGCTGCTCGCGGACGCGCAGTTGGACCAATCAAGATATACAGTCGTGAATTAAACCCAGGTTTAGTGGATGTATGAAAAAACAAACAAACCAAGT
>JBQCFV010000669.1:0-2808 GCA_051958695.1 Chitinophaga sp.
ACTGCTGGACCCTCAAGGCAAAGCTGTATTGGGCGGATTGAAAAACCTGGGCCTTGGAAACGTGCACGACGTACGCATCGGCAAGCACATCACTCTTCAGATCGAAGCATCCAGCCGCGAAGAAGCGCAACAGATCGCCGAAAACGCCTGCCAGAAACTGCTGGCCAACCAGGTAATGGAGTTCTACGAAGTTAATATCCAATAAAATTGTCCCGGCTCTACCTCATTCCATCACCCATCGGCAACCTGGCTGACATTACCTACCGGGCCGTGAAAGTATTGGAGAGCGTGGAGCTGGTGCTGGCGGAAGATACCCGCACATCGGGCGTTCTGCTCAAGCATTACAATATCAACAAGCCTGTAACGCCTTATCATCAGCACAATGAGCATAAGGTGTTGCAGCATCTTGTACAGCAGCTGCAAAGCGGCAAACAAATGGCGCTGCTCACGGATGCAGGCACGCCGGGCGTTTCAGACCCGGGCTTCCTGCTGGTGCGCGAATGCATCCGCGAAGGAGTGCCGGTGGAATGCCTCCCCGGCGCCACCGCTTTTGTTCCCGCGCTGGTGAACAGCGGCATCCCGATGAACCGCTTTGCCTTCGAAGGTTTTCTTCCCCCCAAAAAAGGCCGCCACACTTTATTGACGCAATTATCCACCGAAGAACGCTGCATGGTGTTCTACGAATCGCCGCACCGCCTTGTAAAAACGCTGGAAGATTTTATACAGTATTTCGGTCCTGCAAGACAATGCTGCGTTTCACGCGAGCTCACAAAAATGTTCGAAGAAAATAAACGCGGCACTTTGCAGGAAGTGCGCGACCATTTTTCCGAAAAAGGAGTGAAGGGCGAAATAGTGATAGTGGTAGAGGGTTTCACGGGCTGACGACGTTTCGCTATTTATGATGAAAGCATCGCATGTATGTTTTCAGTCTATTGAATTTTTTTGCAGAATGAATTTTATTGTCTAATATTACACTGAGCATTTACAGAATAGTAGCATAGTATTAATACCCCAAACGAATAACAGCATACTTAGAAGTTTAGCATAACCCCGGTTTCAGAATAACATATAGAAGGACCCCATAAATCTTAAATCAATGATTGATCAGGTATTGAGCGCAATCATTAGTAAGCTGAATACTTATATCGGTACCCTCGACCCCGAAGTGACGCCGGGCAATATTTCTTTTGCCGACGCTTTCCAGGATACGCCTTCGCAAAACCTGACGGACAAGATCGTTGTATCCGTGGTGAACATCCAGCAGGAAGAAAGCCTCCGCAACATCCCGTTCCGCCGCACGGTAACCGTGGGGGGCCTTCCGCAGGGTGTGGAGCAGCAGGCGGAGATCTATCTCAACGTGTACGTGCTGTTCAGCGCCAACAAAAACAATTATCTCACGGCGCTGCAACGCATTTCGCAGGTGATCGCGTTTTTCCAGCGGCAGTTCGTTTTTACCCCTGCGGACACGCCGGTGCTCGGCACGCTCAACCTCGGCAAAATTATTTTCGACCTGTACAGCACGCGCTTTGAGGAACTGAACCAGTTGTGGAGCGTGATGGGTGGGAAGTACATTCCTTCCGTCGTGTACAAAATGCGCATGGCCGTGATACAGGACGCACCGGTAAACGAAGCCGGCATTATTACAGAGATCAATTTGCAATCCCAGATACTGAGTACACATACCGAATAACATTCCGTCATGGAAAAAATTGTTTGGAGATACATCCCCGAATTCAGGGTCAGCATCCGCGTGAACGGCGCGGACGCGGGAGACGCCTTCCGCCTGCGCCCCTCGCCTGCCTGCGCCGAAAGCATCCGCAATTACGGCCTGCTCACCAGGGCGGC
Source organism: Chitinophaga sp. (assembly GCA_051958695.1). GTDB lineage: Bacteria > Bacteroidota > Bacteroidia > Chitinophagales > Chitinophagaceae > Chitinophaga. Next base: position 1,846 of record JBQCFV010000669.1, read on the forward strand.
GCCCGGAGGACTGGCGGCCTACGTGAAACAGCATCACAACGGCGTGAGCTGGGTGCCCGCCGTGCCCATCACGCAACCTGTTCTTTTTTCTTTCTGGCTTACACTGGCGAACGGCGCGGCTTTTCCTTCCGTTGATTTTTTTGAACAGGGCGCGCAACAATTGGGAAGAAAAATATTTTATGCGAACAATCTTTCCGCAGCCGGCGCCATCGATGCGAACCTGGCGGGGAATACGGTGGTGCTTACCGCCGCCGCCGATGCAGGCAACGCGGAGAATGGTTCGCTGAGCGGGCTGCTGCTGTCCAAACAGGTAACGCCGGGCGAGTATACGCAGATACGCGCGGGGAAGATCGCCGCAGGCGCGCCGGTAAGCTTTACGCTGAACAGTCCGGTGGCCGCTACGCAGGAATCGGTAGGGCTCGATCTTCGCCTGCTGCCGGGCGGCGCGTACGTAGTGCGGCTGGAAGGCGGCACGCCTTTGGAAGAGCGCGTGGTGTTCGACCAGCGCGCCGCGGGCGGCGAAGTATGCGGTATGATCGACATCTATAAGAATGCATGGCATATGGCGCCGCAGCCGCGGGAATACAGCATTAATTTCTTAAGAACCTGATTAAACTGATCGCACATGTTAAACCTTGCAAACCTCAAAACACCCGGCGTTTACATCGACGAGGTGCCGAAATTTCCGCCCTCCGTGGCGCAGGTCGAAACGGCCATTCCCGCATTTATCGGGTACACGCGCGCAACCACCCTCAACGGTGAGTCCCTCATCAACAAACCCGTGCGCATCACCTCCCTTGTGGAATACGAAGCCATTTTCGGCGCGCGGCTCGAAACGTTTACCGCCGCGGTGAATACCGTTACCGGCGTGAACGTGGTGGCCACTCCGCCCGCGGCGCCTGCTGCGCTTTACAGGATGTATTACGCGCTGCAGCTGTATTTCTCCAATGGCGGCGGGCCCTG
>JBQCFV010000670.1:0-4259 GCA_051958695.1 Chitinophaga sp.
CCATGCTCACCATCAATGACAAACCGCTGATGATGCGCAACTCCTCGCCCAGGCTGTATTTTCCTGCCATTACTTTAAGCTCCGGCCGCCCTTCCGCCAGCTGTTCCAGTTTAACCGTTTCTTCTTTCCCTCCGCCAAACAACAGGATCTCCACGTTTTCATCACGGGTAAGCTCCACTATCACCTGCTGCATTTTTTCGAGGGGGTATGTTTTTTCAAGATAAGTGGCAAAAGGCGCGATACCGATCTGCGTTTTACCCGGGGAAAGCCGCCGCGGCAGCGTTCCGGGCGATGATGCATCTGCGGTCAAACCCAGTGCGGCGAATACATCGCGGTAACGTTCGATAGTGGTTTTTAGCGGCCTGAATATTTTGTTTTCCTTCCGCGTGAGCGCTTTTTTTCCTTCCCTTCCTTTATCGATCACCGCTACGGGGACGCCGCATAATGTATAGAACGTACGCACGATGCGCGAGCGCAGCACATGATGCAGGTCCGCCACCGCGCTGATGCCTGGGTGCGCGCGGCGGATATCGCGGAACAGTTTGTACAGTCCCTTCAATCCTTTATGCGCGCCTTTCAGATCGGCCGGAAAAAATATGAGACGGGGAATACCTTCGCACAACGCGCCCCAGTTTTTGTTGGTCACGAATACGATGGTGAGGCCAGGATGCGCGTCCAGCACCTGTTTCATCACGGGAATGGTCATGGCCACATCGCCCATCGCGGAAAACCGGATGGCGAGCACCGTTTTGTTATCAGGGCTTTTGGCCATACAACACGGGGTTGAGCGAAGGGTCGTTGTACATTTTCATTTGTTTGTACACTTTCATGTACTTGCGGCCTTTGCCGATATCTTCCAGCAGCTCTTCGATTGCGGTAGAAAGGTCGCGCTGCTGCTCCAGCAAAATATCCAGCTTTTTACGGCAGGCTTCGCGATGCGCTTCGGAAGCGTCCGCGCGGGTGGCCTCTTCCCGCATGTGCCATATTTTAAGACCAAGAATAGACAAACGGTCGATGGCCCAGGCCGGGCTTTCCGTATTGATGGACGCGCCCGGAACGGGGATCACGGCGTTGTATTTATCCAGGAAAGAACTGTCGATATATTCCACGAGGTCCGTCCTTTCCTGGTTGCTGCGGTCTATCCAGCGTTTCATTTCAAGCGCTTTCACCGGCTCGATATTCGGATCGCGGATCACGTCTTCCAGGTGCCACTGGACCGTATCGATCCAGTTCTTGGCGTACAACAGGTGCTCGATGGCGGTTTTTTCGTAAGGATTTTCAATCATACGATGAATATCGTCGTGCTGATGATAATCGCGTATGCTCTGGTCGAATATGCTGATACAAAGTGCCGTAAACATGCAGCAAATGTAATCTGGAATTTTGAAAATCTCCCAACGCGGACGGGCAAAAAAAAGGCACACTGTAGAAACAGGTGCCGGGCATAAAATCATGTGAATGTTCGAGAATGCAATTGTGTAGGCTTTCAATGGTTCTCTAAAGAGGGCTTTGAAAATCATTAAAAATTGCTAAAATCCTGGTTGTCATGCATGTTATTAGCATGTTGGAGACGCCCGCAACATGACTAACAACGATGCATGCACATAAAACTTCCGGAAACCGATGGTGGAGATTTCCCGTGTCTTGTCTGGTTATATCTTCTCTTCTGGTATTGTTTCGGGTTGTTGGGATATCACTGTTTACTTAAGATATCCGTTATTTGGAATTAAAATTTTATTTTTGTCTTTGAGCTTGAACCGAAATTACACGAAACGGCTGTAATCATTCCGCAGTGACCAAAAAATTAGGTGTTGCTACATCTAAATTGCTGGAAACCGGCGGGTTGCGGCCATAAAAAAAGCGCGCCGTGGGAACGACGCGCCTGTTTTTTCCGCAAAGGGCGGTTATTTGAGCTCTTTTTTCGCGAGGAAATAAAGGGGAATGCCCAGCAAAATGATACCCAGCCCGGGTATCGCGTACCAGGGCTCGTAGATGAGCAGCAGCACGGCCAGGCTCAGCGCCACCACGATGTAAATGGCGGGCAGCACCGGGTAGCCGAAGGCTTTGTAGCTGCGCGGCAGGTCTGGCCTGGTTTTGCGAAGTACGAAGATGCCGAGGATGGTGATCACGTAGAACACCAGCACGCCAAAGATCACCATCGCCAGCAGGTCGCCGTACTTGCCGCTGAGACAAAGCAGGCTGGCCCATACCGCCTGCAGCCAGAGGCCGTTGCCCGGTACTTCAAAACGGTTCAGCTCGCCCACTTTGCGGAAGAACAGGCCGTCTTTGGCCATGGTGTAATAAATTCTCGCCCCGGAAAGGATCAGGCCGTTGTTGCAGCCGAAGGTGGAAACGATGATCATCACCGCGATCGTAGACGCGCCGATGCCGGCCCCGAAAATGTTTTCCGCGGCGGCTACCCCCACCCTGTCCTGACTGGCAAAAGCGATCTCGTTAAAGGGCAGTACGGCGAGGTACATGAGGTTGGCGGACACGTAAATGATCGTTACGATGAAAGTGCCGAGGAACAAGGCCCGGCCGATGTTTTTCTGCGGGTTTTTGATCTCGCCGGCGATGAAGGTCACATTGTTCCAGGCGTCGCTGGAAAATAAAGTGCCTTTCATGGATACGGCGATGGCGCCCAGGAAAGCCATGCTGCCCAGCGAACTGGCGATCACTTCACTGTTCATGTTGACGGTGGAGTACGACCATGCGTCCGCCCAGTTGGCGTTCCAGATGTCCGCTTTCGCGCCCATGAGAAAACCGAAAACGATGAGCCCGAACAGGGAGAATATTTTGGTGAAGGTGAACACGGTCTGGATGATCTTCCCGTTCTTCACGCCCCGCGTATTGATATAAGTAAGCAGGAAGACGGACGCGATGGCCACCAGCTGGGCCATATTGATGGAAAAGCCGCTCCCGAAGGAAAAGAGTATGTTGTCTTCACCCAAAACCGGCTTCAGGTACCCCAGGTATTTGGCGAAAGCCATCGCCACGGCGGCTATGGTGCCCGTTTGTATCACGCCGAACTGCGTCCAGCCGAAAAGGAAGGCGATGAAAGGGTTGTAAGCCTCGCGGAGGTATACGTACTGCCCGCCCGCTTTGGGAAACATGCCCGACAGCTCGCCGTAGCTCAGCGCGGCAATCAGCGTTACCACCCCGGCCAGCACCCACATGGCCATCATCCAGCCGGCGGAGCCCATGGAGCGGGCCACTTCGGCGGAAACGATAAAAATACCGGAACCGATCATGGAACCGGCAACGATCATGGTGGCGTCCACCAGACTGAGACTTGGCTTAAAAGCGTTTTCCTGGTTGATTGACATAGAGGTTGATGAATGGTTGATAAAAAAATCCCGGCGTTTTGCCGGGATTAAATGTAATATTTTTCGCTCATATTATTTCTTGGGCGCGTCCGCGTTCAGCTGCTCGATCACTTCCTTGGTGATGTCGTAGGCTTCATCCTTGTAGAGGATGTTGCTGGCGCCTTCCCTGTAGGAGAAAATGAAAGAATAACGTTTGTCCGCATTGAATTTCTGGATCGTTTCGTTCAGCCTTTTCTGCAGGTCTTCGTTGAATTGCGCTTCCTGCGTTTGCAGCTGCGCGATCAGCGTTTGTTTGTATTGTTCGTGCTGCTGCGCTTTTTTCTGCAGGCTGGCTTCCGCCGCCTGCCCTTCCTGCTGCGTCATGGTCGGAGCTTTCTGCTGCAGCGTATACAGTTCGTTCTGCAATTTTCTTTCCCTTCCCAGGATATCGTTCTGCGCGCCCTCTTTTTTCTTGTCGAGCTCAGCTTTCTTTTCTTTAAAATAGTCGTAATGCGCTTCCAGGGAGTCAATATCTACATATGCCAGCTTTTGGCCGCCCATGCCGGCAGCCGCGGTCTTGGCCGATGAGTCGGCGCCATTGTTTGCAGCGGCCTTGTTATTACCCTGCTGGCATGCCGTAAATAATCCGGCAATCGCCGCCAGGAGAAGTCCATTTTTCACAAAAAGTTGACGAGTGTACATGTTGATCGGTAGATTTTAACCCTTTAATTTGAAATAGAAAATCTTGGAGCGGCTAAAATAACATTTTTGGGATACAAAAAAACGTTAAAATGAATTTCGTGGAAAGAAAGTGTGGGTAAGGGTTTGGAAGGGGGTAAGGGGAAAAGCGAAAAGGGAGGGCCTTTGCCCTCCCCTCCTTTATTTTTTTGATACCTCGAGCGCCTGCTCGGGTTCGTCGGTTGTCAGGAAGTCTGCGCCTGCTTTGAGATAAGC
>JBQCFV010000671.1:0-5985 GCA_051958695.1 Chitinophaga sp.
TATCGGAGGAATATGTAGACATTATGCGATATACGCAAACGGGCTGGCCGAAAAGGCCGGCCCGTTTGCGTTTGGAAAGTCTTTTTATCAGACGCATTCAAATTTCACGCGGCGTTTTTCCATTTCGCGTATCTTTCCATCATGCAATCAGCCACCATTTACCAGCAAAAAATAAACGACCTCACCCTTCAGCTCGGGCAAACAGACCGGCAGCTGAAACAGCTGAGTCTTGCCAGGCTATTGAGTTTCGCCGGTATCCTCTTTTTTGGCATCCAATATTTCAGAAGTGATTTCGGCATCCTATGGATAGCCGGTGCGATATTGATGGCGGTGGTATTTATATGGAGCCTGGCGCGGTACCAGCGCAGCAAAGACAGGCAGGCGCTGCTGGACGCGCTGCTGACGCTCAACAAAAAAGAACTGAGAGTAGTAACGGAGCAGGTGGCCGATTTTGAGAACGGGGAAGAATTTACCGACGACCAGCACGATTTCACCGGCGATCTCGACGTATTCGGTCCTTCGTCGCTTTTTCAATACCTGAACCGCACCGGAACGCTCACCGGCAAACATTTCCTGGCGGACTGGCTGCGGAAGCCGATGCAGCAGGCCACGGATATACAGGCCATGCAGGGAGCAGTGCGAAAGTTGAGCGGCCAGCTGGACTTCAGACAGCTTTTCACCGCAAACGCGCAGCTGGCAAAAGAAGGCGCGGACGACGTAAAGGAGATACGGTTATGGAAAGAAGCGCCGCTGGAATTTTTGCACCGAAAAGCTTTGCGGATAACAGCATACGTGATGCCTGCGCTGATGCTGGCGGCCATCGTGTATTACGCCGTGAGCGGCAATTATGTGCCGGTGCTGATCGGCATGTTCGTAAACTGGATGATATTGTTGGCGAACGTCAAAAAAGTGAACGCGCAGCATGTGCTGCTGTCGAATAAGGAGCAGCTGCTGAAAAAATTCGCGGCATTGCTGCGGATGATCAAGGAAGCGGACTGGAAAGGCGTGCCCTGGCTGGAGGCGCGGCAGCATACGGCCGCCGAGGCGGACAGGTCATTGCACCAGCTCGCGTCCGTGAGCAATATGCTGGACCAGCGGCTGAACCTGCTGGTGTGCTTTGTGCTGAACACCCTCATGCTGTACGATATCCATTGCATATTCAGGCTGGAGCGCTGGAAGGCCCAGCGCCGGCTGGACATGGACGTATGGCTGGAAACGATCGCGCAGGTGGAAACGGCTGACAGTCTGGCTACGTTCGCCTTCAATCATCCCGCTTATACGTATCCCTCGATCAGCACGCAAACCGGCATCACGGCAAAGGCGCTGGGCCATCCCCTGATCCCGGAAGCGGAATGCGTGGTGAACGACTGCCGTATCGGGAACGGTGAGCAGTTCCATATCATCACCGGCTCGAACATGTCCGGCAAAAGCACCTTCCTGCGGAGCGTGGGCGTCAACTGGCTGCTGGCCATGACGGGCGCGCCGGTGTGCGCGGAAGAATTTGCCTGCAACCCGCTGCGGATCATGACCTCCATGCGCATTAGGGATTCCATCGCGCGGCATACTTCGTATTTCCAGGCCGAGCTGTTGAGGTTGCAGCATATCATACAGGTACTGAAAAGCGGGCAGGAAGTATTTATCATCCTCGACGAGATACTGAAAGGCACCAACTCCGAAGACAAGCTGGCCGGCTCGCGCGAGCTGGTACGGCATTTCCTGCAATACCGCTGCACCGGCATGATCGCCACGCACGACCTTGAGCTGGGCGCGATGGAACAGGAATACCCTGAGCAGGTGCGCAACTGGTGCTTCGAAAGCAGTCTTGACCACGGCCGCCTCCACTTCGATTATAAAATGCGCCCCGGCGTGGCGCGCAACAAAAACGCGACCTTCCTGATGAAACAGATGGAGATCATTTAAAATTTGCGCATACTAATTTATTTAGTATTTTTACTAAATTTATTAGTGCAAATGACGCTCCCTTTTAGCGACAACGCGTCCGGGAACCCTTATTACAAAGGCCGCGGCGCGCAGGTGAACCCGAAGAACAAATACCTCGCCGCCGAATACGCCCAGGAACATCCCGAAGGGATCGACGAATGGTGGCAGGCTGACGTGCCCACGCAGATCTTCGAAGAGCATGCCAAAACCGTTGTGAACAAGGTGGACAGTCCCGACGTGGGCATGTGGTACTCGATGAACCCGTACCAGGGCTGCGAGCACGGCTGCATTTATTGTTATGCGCGCAACAGTCATCAATACTGGGGATTCAGCGCGGGGCTCGATTTTGAAAGGAAGATCGTTGCCAAAACGAATGCGCCGGAGCTGCTGAAAAAATTTCTCAATAATAAAAAGTGGGTGCCCAAACCGATCTCCCTTTCGGGGAATACCGACTGTTACCAGCCGCTGGAAAGAAAGATGTGGCTGACGAGACAGCTGCTGGAAGTGGCCTGGGAGTACCGGCAGCCCGTGGGCATTATCACGAAAAATTCGCTGGTGCTGCGGGACAAATATATTCTGCAAAAGATGGCGGAGCATAAGCTGGTATGCGTGTATGTGTCCATCACTTCGCTGCAGGAAGAGCTGCGGCAAAAGATGGAACCGCGCACGGCCACTGCTGCGCAGCGTTTGAAAGTGGTGCGTGAATTGTCGGAGCTGGGCATACCGGTAGGGGTGATGACGGCGCCGATCGTGCCGGGCCTGAACGATCATGAAATCCCGCGGCTGCTGGAACAGTCGGCGGAGAACGGCGCGAAGTTCGCGGGATATACGGTGGTGCGGTTGAACGATGCGGTGAAGATCATTTTTAACGACTGGCTGTACAAGAATTTCCCGGACCGGGCGGAAAAGGTGTGGCACCTGATCGAAAGCATGCATGGCGGCAAAGTGAACGACAGCGATTTTGGAAGAAGGATGAGGGGAGAAGGGAATATCGCGGAGCTGATCCGTCAGCAGTTCCGGTTGCAGGTAAAGCGGTTAGGGATGAACCAGGAAAAATTTGAGTTCAATACGGAACTGTTCCAGCGGCCGAACAGCCAGTTGAGATTGTTTTAGATGGGGAGATAAATTTGAGAAGACACGAGGTATGCCGGTCTCGAAGCTGTTGCGAATGGTGGAATAAATTTTGGAAAGACATGAGCTATGGCGGTCTCGAAACCGCTGCCAATGAGAAAAGCATAAATTTTTAGGTGGACATGAGGGTATAACATATAGTATTTATTTGTATCTTTATGTTCCTTATACCTATTAATCTATGCCAAACAGCCCTAATCATCTGTATATCAATTTATTGTTTTGTGGATTGTGTTTACCTGCGTTTGCCGTTGCGGGAGATATCCGGTTTGGCGGGGCAGCGGAGAGCGTGCTTAGAGGCGGTCCCAGTCATCGGACGGTGGAGCACAATAGCGTTCCGGGCTTACGGAATGATCCCGTAAGGGAAGTCTCCAATACAAACCCTTCCTTCGAAGAAAACAAAAACATCGTCATCCGCGATCGCAAAGAACGATACGAATTTGTTGCGGGCGACGAGAAAAACCCCGTGTGGGTCAAACAAACCTTCACCACCTTTTACCGCTGCGACGAATACCGCGGTTCCATTCCCGTTGTGGAATTTTATGACGGCTACAGCCGCGTGGACGAAGTAAAAGCATATGTGAACGGCGACAGGATAAAAAGACTGAAGGTCGAACACGGCTATCACTCCGTGGAAGGTTTCTTTTATTCGGACGCGCGCATCTGCGGGTTTATGCTGCCGCTGGAAAAAAAAGGCACCGAGAGCAAAGTAGAACTACACAAGACCGTGCTCGACCCGCGATACTTCACCACCGTATTTTTCCAGGAAGAATTTTTCCAGGAGCAAAAGGAAGTGACTATCGTGGTGCCCCGCTGGATGAAGCTCGAGATCAGGGAAATGAATTTTGAGGAGGCAGGCGTGCATTCCTCCAAAACCTACGACGAAAAATCAAGCGCGGATATTTATACCTACACCGTTAAAGCGGTGGAGCCGTCCAGATCGGAACCGTATGCGCCCGGCCCCAGCTATCTTTATCCGCATCTGCTGGTGGTGAGTCATGCCGCGGAAACGCCCGCCGGGAAGATCACCTATTTCGGCAACGTAGGTGATCTCTACGCCTGGTACCGCAGCCTCGTAAAAGAGATCGGCAACGATCCTTCCGCCGTCAAAGCCACCGCTCTTGATATCACGAAAGACAAAAAGGAAGACATCGATAAAATAAAAGCGGTATACACCTGGGTGCAGGAAAACATCCGCTATATCGCTTTCGAAGACGGCATCGCCGGTTTCAGGCCGGAGAAAGCGCAGGAAGTATTGCAGAAAAAATACGGCGACTGCAAAGGCATGGCCAACCTCACCAAAGAGATGCTCACCGCCCTCGGCTTCGACGCCCGCCTCTGCTGGATCGGCACCCGTCACATCGCGTACGATTATTCAACGCCCACGCTGTCAGTAGACAACCACATGATCTGCGCGGTGAACCTCAAAGGCAAACAGTATTTCCTCGACGCCACCGAGACCTATATCGGCTTCGACCAATACGCGGAACGCATCCAGGGCCGGCAGGTGCTCATCGAGAACGGCGACCAGTATACCCTTTCCAAAGTACCCGCCCGCACTTTCGAGCAGAACCGGCAGGTGGAAAAAAGAACGCTGCATATAGACGGCAGCCAGCTCGCCGGCAAGGTAAGCCACCGTTACACCGGCGAATGCACCGAATACATTCTCACCCAGGCGCATGGCATCAAAAAAGACAAGCTCGAAGAAGCGTTGCAGCAGTTCCTCACCAAAGAGGACCGCTCGTACGAAATTGCTTCCGTCAACACCTCCAACCTGCACGACTGGAGCAGAGACCTCACCATCCAATACGATCTTCACCACAAAGACGCCGTGAGCAGCTTTGGCGATGAAATATACGTGGAGCTGGACTTCAGGAAGGAAATGGGCGACGCCGCCATCGATACCGCGCTTCGCCGGCACGACCTCTGGCTGAGCTTCAAACGGCAGCTGGTGCAGGAAACCGACCTGGCCATTCCCGCAGGTTATAACGTAAAATCGCTGCCTCCCGCGGTCAGCATCGACCGGCCCAAGTATGCGTTCAAAGCGGCATACGAGCAACAGGCAGATAAAGTGGTGTACAGGAAAGAGATCACCATAAAAGACACACGGCTCGAGAAAAAAGACTTCCCCGCCTGGAACAACGACGTCAAACAGCTTCGTCAATCCTATCTTGAACAAATAACCCTGACAAAAAAATAATTCACGGATGAAAACTTACATCGCCATACTCATCTGCCTGCTGCTGCTGATAACAGGCATGATGGCGCAGGAAAAAAAGATCGAGCCCTGGGACGCCAAAGCCGAGGTGAAATACAAAAAACGCCTGCAGGAAGTAAAAGAGGAGATATGGGGCTGGGACCAGGGCGGTTTCAAAAACCGTAGCGTGCCCGCCGAATATGCCAAAGAATCCGCGGTAGTGCTGGCCAAGCACGTCGAGCTGACGACGCCGGACAAAGACCGGGAGCTGCACCGCTCGTTCAGGGCGCTGGTGGCTGTCAACGACAAAGCCGCGCTGGAAGAGTATTCCGAATTTACTTTCAAACAATACGAAACGAAGGGGAGCCGGCTGGAGCCCTTTGAAATTGGCACTACGGCGACCTATATGGGCGCCCGCATTTTCAAAAAAGGCGGCGGCACACGCGAGATCTATTCAGACGAAGCCGTGGTAGCCGAAGTGGACCGCCGCTCGCATAAAACGCGCAAGCTCGCCATCCCCGATCTGCAGGTGGGCGATCTGATCGAATATTTTGTGCGCGAAGAAAAGTTCATCAATCATGAGAACGCCTATACCGAAGAGCTGTTCGTATTAGGCGAAGAGGAGCCGGTGATGGAGTATTCCGTGCATGTGTCCGCCTGGGAAGACGTATTTGCCCTGGAATACCGCAGCATGAACGGCGCACCCGACTTCAAGC
>JBQCFV010000672.1:0-2764 GCA_051958695.1 Chitinophaga sp.
TGAGATGATATATTATAGGTTAAATGGCGATCAAAGGTATTTTTCCGTGTACGTACCCGTTATTTCCGCTTAATAAAGGCCGCAACGCAGCCTGCCTGATATGTTTACCCAAGAACCGGGTACGCACACGGAAAATAGAAAATATTTCCGGAAACTACAAAGCATTTTCTTGCCAATGGTGCATATTTCTCATTAAATACTATAAAATAATCTCCAACAGGTGGATTTACAATCAAGTAACCAAAGTGCTAAAACCCTTCCCTATTTTCCTCATAAAATATTTGTATTTCTGAACGCCGCCGTGTATTTTCGTGTACGTACCCGGAATTTCATGGATACCGGCGTATTTTTCCCGACCCTGCCGGAAATCCGCTTCCGGCGCCTACCCGTTTTTTCGTTCTACAGGAAACCAAAATTATATCGCGCATGAACCACACCACTGTTATGCAGGAGCCGCGGCAGGCCGTCAGCACCGCTTCCCGGTACCGAAACTGGCTGCAGGCCATCGGACCGGGACTGATCACTGCCGCGCTGGTATTCGGTCCCAGCAAGATCACCATTACGTCGATGATGGGCGCCCGTTACAGTTACGACCTGCTATGGATCGTAGCGGTGGCTATCTTTTTTATGATCGTGTTCACCACTATGGCCGCAAGGGTAGGCATCGCCACCAGTGAATCGCTGCTGGTCACTATCGGCCGCAAATGGGGCAAGACGGCTCGTATCGCCATCGGCGTGGGCGTGTTTTTCGTATGCGCTTCTTTCCAGGCGGGCAACTCCATCGGCACGGGCATTGCCGTTGCAGAAGCCACGCGCACCAGCCCGGTGCCATGGATCGTGGTGTTTAACATCGTCGCTATCGGCATGCTTTTCTTCCGCACTTTTTATGACCTCTTGCAAAAGGTGATGATCGGGCTGATCGTACTGATGCTGATCGCTTTTGTCGCCACCTTCCTGCTGTCGGAGCCCTCCGCAGGCGGGATGGCGGCCGGGCTCGTACCTTCCGTGCCGGCGGGTTCGGAACAGCTGGTGATCGCTTTTATGGCATCCTGCTTTTCCATCGTAGGGGCCATTTATCAAACTTACCTCGTGCAGGAACGGAAACGTATCAGTCCTGGCGCAAAACAAACCGGCAGGGAAACCTACCCCGGCATGATCATTCTCGGCCTGCTGAGCGCGATCGTGATGGTATGTTCGGCCGCCGTGCTCCATCCCAAAGGCATTGCCGTGAACACGGCCACGGATATGGCGCGCGCGCTGGAACCGGTGTTTGGCAACTACGCGTCCGCGCTGTTCCTGTCCGGGCTTTTTGGCGCGTCTTTTTCGTCATTGATCGGCAACGCTTCGCTGGGCGGCACTTTGCTCGGCGACGCGCTTGGGTATGGCGGGCAGCTGCAATCTTCCATGGTGCGTTTTTTTATCGGCTTTATTATGGTAGTGGGCGCGGCAATAGCCGTGATCTTCGGCAAGCGGCCGCTGGAAGTGATCGTACTGGCGCAGGCCGTTACCATCTTTATCGTGCCGTTTATCGGGATCGCATTGTACCTGATCGCGAACGACGGCAGGCTGATGGGACAACATCAAAACACGCTTTTTATCCGCATTGCCGGCGCGGCAGGTCTTATCGTAATGCTGCTGCTGGCGGCGAGCAATATCAGGTCATTATTTTTCTCTTAAAATCCGTTCCATGAAAAATATACAATCCGCCGTTGACCGGTTATTACAGCCTTCTCCCGCCCTGGTGGCGGATATCGCAAAGCTGGAAGGAGACATCCTCATTCTCGGTGTGGGCGGAAAGATCGGGCCGAGCCTTGCCAGGCTTGCGCGGCAGGCGGTGAACCTTTCGGGCGTTCCGCGTAAGGTTATTGGCGTATCGCGGCTTACGGAGCCGGGACTGAAGGAATCTTTGCATGCATCCGGTGTGGAAACCATCGCGGCCGACCTGATGAATGAAGCAGATCTTGCGGCGCTGCCCGATGCGGCCAATGTGCTGTATCTCGCGGGCACCAATTTCGGCACCACCGGCAAAGAGGCATTTACCTGGGCGATGAACGCCTACCTGCCGGGCCGCGTGGCGGAGAAATACAAACGCTCGAAGATCGTGGTGTACAGCACGGGTAACGTGTACCCCTTCACGCCTGTATTTTCCGGGGGCGCGGATGAAAACACACCGCCTGCACCCGTGGGTGAATACGGCCAGTCTTGTTTGGGCCGCGAGCGCGTGTTCGAACATTTTTCCAACCAGTACAACACTCCCATCCTGCTCTACCGCCTCAACTACGCCAACGACCTGCGTTACGGCGTGCTGCTCGAAATCGCGAAAAGCGTGCTGGCGGAAAAACCGATCGATCTGCACATGGGTCATGTGAATGTGATCTGGCAGGGCGATGCGAACGAAATGGCATTGCGCTGTTTTCATCATTGCAGCGCACCCGCAAAATTCCTGAACATCACCGGTCCTGAAACGGCGCCCGTTCGCTGGATCGCGGAGCAGTTCGGCCGCATCCTGCAAAAAACACCGCAGTTCGTGAACGAAGAACAGCCCACCGCGCTATTGAGCAACGCGGCGGAGAGCTTCCGTTTGTTCGGCTACCCGAAAGTGGGGCTGCTGCAAATGATCGGGCTTACCGCGGACTGGCTTGCGCAGGGCGGCGACACCATCCAGAAACCGACGCACTTCCAGGAAAGGGCCGGGAAATTCTAACGTTCTCTACAATAATTATTTCAACATTATGCATCCATCCATAGAACAGCTGCTGCATGC
>JBQCFV010000673.1:0-2692 GCA_051958695.1 Chitinophaga sp.
AGGTGGTCCAGCAGGGCTTCGCGCTCGGCTTTGTCCTCATGATGGATCACCAGGTTGGCCATTACTTCGCCGGTGGTGCAGATGCGCAGCACGAGGTTGCGCAGCCAGCCCTCCTGCTGGCGGATGTCGTAAAATGAAAGGCCCCGCGCTTCCGCCCATTCGCGAACGGTATTTTTGATAAGGTTGGCCGGCTCTTCCTGCAGGTGGCAGGTCTGGATGTCGAGCACCTTGTCGAAAAGCTTGGGGATGTGGAACCCCAAAGCGTTGCGGCGCGGCCAGTTTTCGCCCGCCGCGCGGATCTCTTCGTCCGTGAGATAGGCTTTATTGGAAAAGGTAAATTCCAGCTTGTTGCGGTAGCGCCGCGTTTCCCGCGCGCCGAGTATCGGCGGCATGGCAGGCAGCTCGAGATGCCCGATGCGGCGCAGATGGTCTTCCACCTGCTGCTGTTTGTAAGCGAGCTGTTTTTCGTACGGCAGCATCTGCCATTTGCAGCCGCCGCACAACCCAACATGCTGGCAGAAAGGTTCCGTACGGTCGGGAGACAGGCTATGGATGCGGATGGCCCGGCCTTCCGCCCAGTCTTTTTTATTTTTACCCAGCTTTACGTCCACCACATCGCCGGGCACCACGCCGCCTTCGATAAAGATCACTTTACCGTCTACCCGCGCCAACGCTTTGCCTTCGGCGGCATAAGCGGTTACGGGCACATTTTCAAGTACAACATTTTTTTTCCTCACGGGTGCAAAGGTAGGACGGTTTTAGTTACTTTTATTGCGCCTATGCAAAAACTGCTATATCTCCTGCTTTGCTGCCTTGGTGGCGCATCTTCCTTGTACGCACAAGGTTATAACATTGACGTGGAATTAAAAGGGTACACGCACGGTACCGTTTATCTCGGTCATTATATGGGGAAAACCACGTATGTGATGGACTCCGCGCAGCTCAGCCCCGCCGGCAAAGCCGTGCTGAAAGGCGCCGAAACGCAGCCGGGCGGCATTTACCTGATCGTATTGCCCGGCAAACAACGGTATTTCGAGATACTGCTGGACAAAACGCAAAAATTCTCCATCACCGCCGATACCGCTAACCTCATTACGGGCACGCAATTCCGCAATTCGCCGGACAATACCATGTTCAGCGAATACAACAAATTCATCGCAAAAAATTCCGCGGAGATACAAAAGCAGCTCGGCGCGGCCCGCAACGCGGAAGATTCCGCCAAAGTGCGCCCGCTGATGGAAGCATTCACCAAACAGCTGAACGCTTACCGCGCCAAAGTGGTAACGGAACACCCGCAGTCGCTGCTGGCCGGCATTTTTAAGGCCATGCGCGAGCCCGCGATACCGCCGATGCCCAAAAAGGCCGACGGCACGCTCGATTCCACCTACCCCTACCGCGTATACAAAGCCAATTACGGGAAAGAAGTGAACCTCGCGGACGGCCGCCTCGTGCGAACCCCCGTGCTGGAAACCAAGCTCGACCGGTATTTCAACCAGCTCGTTGCGCCCATGCCCGATTCCGTGATCGCGGAGGCGGACGCGCTGATCGCCAAAACAAAAAAAGACAAAGAAAGCTTCAAGTTCGTGCTCTGGTGGATCACGCGGAATTATGAAAGCTCGCAGATCATGGGCATGGACGCCGTGTTCGTGCACCTCGTGGAAAAATATTACATGAACGGAGACGCCTACTGGCTGAACGAAGAGCAGAAGAACAAGATCATCGAAAGGGCCGTGACCATCGCGCCGAACCTGTTCGGGCAGCAGGCGGCGCCGCTCGTGCTGCAGGATACGGCGTCCAAACGGGCATCCCTGTACGATATCAGGTCAAAATACACCGTGGTCGTGTTCTGGGACCCCACCTGCGGGCATTGCATCACCGAAGTGCCAAAGCTCGACTCCGCCTTTAACGCCAGCTGGAAGAAAAAAGGCGTGACCATGTACGGCGTGCGCACGGACGGTACCAAGGAAGAATGGATGAAGTTCATCCGCGACAATCACCTCAAAGGCTGGATACACGCCTGGGACCCCGGCTACACCAGCAACTACCGCAAGTTCTACGATGTGTATGCGACACCGGTAGTATACCTGCTCGACGAAAACAAAAAGATACTTGCCAAACGTCTCGGCGTCACGCAGCTTGATGAGTTTCTCGAACGCCTGTCGACCATGAAGCCGCGCCCATAGCCGTTTGCAAGCGGCTCATTCTCAGTCTGCTAGAAATAACAATTGTGCCTTTGGCACGTTCTTTGGATTCTTTACGTCATCACCAAAACCTTTGGTTATGACGAAAAAGATTGTTCTCTCATGTATGGCTATCGGCCTTTCGGTAGCTGCAATGGCGCAGGTCAGAGTAGGTGTAAAAGGTGGCTGGAACATCGCGAATGTTACCAACACCAACAGCGGCGGCGTTGACAACAGCCGCGCATTAAATTCTTTCCATGTAGGCGCTATAGCGGACTTCCCGCTGTCAGAAATAATATCTCTTCAGCCGGGCGTGTTCTACACCGGTAAAGGCACGAAGATAGAAGACGGCGAACCGGATGACGCCGTTTATTACAAAACCACCACCAATCCCCGTTACATTGAGATCCCCGTAAACTTCGTGGGCAAGATCCCCGTCGGGCAGGACACAAGGCTGTTCCTTGGCGTAGGCCCGTATGCGGCGTTTGGCGTGGGCGGACAAAACAAGTACG